>JAYUIP010000306.1:0-7450 GCA_043765945.1 Arcicella sp. | reverse complement strand
CGGCTTTCTCGACCATTTCGTGAGCGTGTCCCAAAATCATTGGTCCCCACGAGTTGATAAGTTCGATGTAGGAATTACCGTCTTCATCGTGTAGATATGCACCTTTGGCTGATTTAATAAAAATAGGGTGTCCCCCAACGGCACGGAAGGCACGCACGGGAGAATTCACACCCCCTGGAATAAAGTTTTTTGCTTTCTGAAAAAGTTGTTCTGAGTTTGTCATTTTTTTACAGGAGAAAAGGGAGTAAGGAGGAATGGAGAAAGGAAAGATGGAGGAAAGAAAACACTAAAATTTTATTTGTTACCTTCAATCTCTTGTTTTTCTTTCTCCATTCCTCCTAATTTCCTTCTTCCTACCTATTTTGTTAATACAAATTTATAATTCTGAAAAGTTGTCACTGGTAATATTTGATTGTCTTGTGATTTGATATAATTGTAGCCTGAAAGCGTGTAAATATCTTTGTAGGAATCTCGATTATCTAAACCCTTACGAATGTTGTTGCCATTTCTCCCTAAAATTCTACCCCAAAAAAGAGCCAAATCGTATCCATGAAAGGCATAATAGGAAGGAATAATTCCATATTTGGCTAAATAATCTTTCCGAAAACCGTCCACTTCGGGCTTTTCTAAATCCACAAATTCAGGGTCGAGACAATAAACTTCACGTCCCGAGAGCGTTCCATTACTTAAATTTGAGGAATTGAAAGCCTCTGCCGTTGTGATTAATGGCGACATATAATCTTTTTTGTTTAAGGCAATAATCATGGAAAGACCCGCTTTTTTATCAGACGTTGCCATGAAGATATGACTAACTTTATTGGTAGGTAATTTAGAACCAATATCATCCGAATATGGCAAGATTTTTTCAAACTTAACTACCTCATAACCAACTTTTTGCATCTGCTGACGATAAGTAGCTGCCATTGTAGAATCATTAGGCGAATCAGTGTAATAAATCGCAGTATTTCGACCCATAAAAGGTTGTTTTCTTACGAAATCCGATGCTTTCACGGCTTGCATTTCAGCGGAAGGTTGAGCCAAAAACGATAGATTATAATCATCCAAAATTTTTCGATTGTTTGACATTGGATTAATAATCGGAATTTGAAGCGTTTCGCTGTAAGCTGTCGCTACTTTGTTGGTTTCTGCATAGAGCGGTCCGACCAATAAATCCATTTTTTTGAAAGACTCATTATTAACTAATTCCAACATTTCGTCCGCATTATTTGCTACGTCATACGTGAATAGATTAATGGTAATTCCTTCCTTTAAAAGCGTTGATTTTGCCATTTTCATACCTTGGTAAATATCAACGGCGTACTGATTTTTGCGAGGTTTATCGGGGTCAAGTGTCTCAATATCAAGCGGTAATAGAATGCCAAAATTAAAATATCCTTTCGATTGTTTTACATTGGAAGCTGACGAATTTACCTGAGAATTTACTGGAATTTTATTTCGTTTTTCGAACAAAATACTCTCTTCTGGAAACTTTTTGGTTAAATCTTGAACCGTTTTTATTGAAGTGATTTGACCAATGTAAAACGACTTCATCTCTGCCAAATCGTCTTGCAAGTCTTCTTCTAAAATTGATTTTGAGATATTCAATCCTTCCATATAATTCTTTTCCTCGAAAGCAATATTGGCAAAAAGATAATTAATTTCGTCTTTTTGATACCAATTTGGATAAAGTGCCAATAAATTTCTCAAAGTTGTTTTAGCCTCAAAAAATTTCTGCAATTTTGTGGATGAAAGAGCATTGAAGTAAAATGAATAAGGAACGAGAGAGGTTTCGATTCGATTATTGCATAAAATACCAAACTCGGATTGTGCTTTTTCATAATCACCATTTTTAAATGTTTGAAAAGCGTTTTTATAGGCTAATTCATATTCAGAAGTATTTTTTTGAGCATTAACCGTTTGAAAAATACTCAATAATATTAAAGCAAGGATAAGTCTTTTGAGCATGAGATTTTTATAATTTGGTTTTTACAAAGATAAATAATAAATGAACATCACTTGGTATCATAAGCATTTTAAGGAGCTAAATACGACAGAATTATACCAAATTCTTCAACTCCGCAATGAAGTTTTTATTGTTGAGCAAAATTGCCCGTTTCAGGATTTGGATGAAAAAGATTTGAAATGTTATCATTTGATGGGTTTTGACACCGATGCTCAAAAAGTGATGGCATACACTCGAATTGTACCAGCGGGTGTATCATACGAAGAAGCATCCATTGGACGAGTTGTTACATCTCCATTAGCCCGAAAGAATGGAATTGGCAAGGAATTAATGCAAAAATCAATTGAGCTCTTGGAGGAACTTTACGGTGGTATTTCCATAAAAATTGGAGCTCAATTGTACCTTAAAAAGTTTTATGAATCTTTTGGTTTTCAGCAAGTTGAAGAGGTTTATTTGGAAGATGGGATTGAACATATTTTAATGGTTAGAAAATAAATAATGAAAATGAATAAACAACAAATCCAAATCATCTCAAATTCGGTGGGCGTGACGACCCACCAAATACAAAATACCATTAATTTATTCGACGAAGGCGGTACAGTTCCTTTCATTGCTCGATACAGAAAAGAAGCAACGGGCAGTCTGGATGAAGTGCAAATTTTGGACATCAAAGAGCTTTGGACGAAGCTAAAAGATGCTGATAAACGTCGTGAAGGCATAATCAAGTCAATTGAAGAGCAAGGGAAAATGACTCCTGAATTATTGCAAAAATTGCGAAATGTTTATCATCTTCAAGAATTAGAAGACCTGTATTTACCTTACAAACAGAAGCGTAAAACTCGTGCAAGTATTGCCATTGAAAAAGGTTTAGAGCCATTAGCAAAGGTTATTTTTGAGCAAAAAGAAGGCGATGTTTCTATTAGAGCAAAAGCATTTTTGAATGATAAAGTTGTCAATATTGAGGAGGCTTTGCAAGGGGCGAGAGACATTATTGCGGAATGGGTAAACGAAAATGTAGAGGCTCGAAATGCGGTTCGTAAAGTCTTTGAAAAAGAGGCGTATGTTTATGCAAAAGTGAAGAAAAATAAAGAAGCTGATGGTGCAAAATATCGTGATTATTTTGACTTTAATGAACCATTAAGAAAAGTACCATCTCACCGACTTTTAGCCATCAGAAGAGGAGAGGAGGAAGGCTTTTTGTCGGTAACAATTTCGCCCGATGAAGACCATGCTTTGGGTGCTTTGGATAGAATTTTCTTACGTGGATTGCCCGAAGCCAAAAAGGAAGTTGAAACAGCTTTGACAGATTCCTATAAGCGATTAATGAAGCCGTCCATCGAAAATGAATTCGCTGGATTGTCAAAGGAAAAGGCTGATATTGAAGCCATTAAGATTTTTGCTCAAAACCTACGTCAGTTGTTATTAGCTTCACCTTTGGGGCAAAAAAAGGTGCTTGCCATTGACCCAGGTTACAGAACGGGTTGCAAAACGGTGGTGTTGGATGCCCAAGGAAATCTCTTGGCAGACACCGTAATTTATCCTTTCGATAAGCCCTCAGAGGCTCAGAACAAGGTTTTAATGTTATCTGAAAAATACCAAATCGAAGCAATTGCCATTGGAAATGGTACGGCAGGACGTGAAACAGAGGATTTTATTAAGAAATTACCCTTCAAAAACATACCTCAAATTTTTGCCGTTTCCGAACAAGGAGCATCCATTTATTCTGCTTCTCCAATCGCCCGTGAAGAATTTCCAGATAAAGATATTACCGTTCGTGGAGCCGTTTCAATAGGTCGGAGACTGATGGACCCATTGGCAGAATTGGTCAAAATTGATGCAAAATCTATTGGCGTTGGACAATATCAACACGATGTTGAGCAAAATTTACTGAAAGATTCGTTGGATTCCGTCGTGGAAAGTTGCGTAAATGCGGTTGGCGTAAACCTTAATACTGCCTCCAAACATTTGTTAAGTTATGTGGCGGGTTTAGGACCTGCGATTGCGGCAAATGTGGTAAAATTTCGTCAAGAAAATGGCAATTTTACATCTCGAAGTCAAATCAAAAAAGTGGCTCGTTTAGGCGATAAAGCCTTTGAACAATGTGCAGGATTTTTGAGAATTCACGAAGCAAAAAATCCCTTGGATAATTCGGCGGTTCACCCCGAAACTTATCCCGTGGTTGAACAAATGGCGAAGGATTTGAAATGTACGGTCAAAGATTTAATGACTTCATCGGAGTTGAGAAAACGTTTAAATTTAGCTACTTATGTTACCCCAAAAATAGGTTTATTAACCCTTCAAGACATTATGAAGGAATTAGAAAAGCCTTCCCGTGACCCCAGAGAGCAATTAATCGCCTTTGAATTCGACCCAAATGTCAAAAAAGTCGAGGATTTATACGAAGGAATGATTTTGCCAGGAATCGTAACAAATATTACGGCATTCGGATGTTTTGTGGATGTTGGCGTGAAGCAAGATGGGTTAGTGCATATTTCACAATTAGCCAATCAATATGTTTCTGACCCAAATCAAGTGGTTAAATTGCAACAACACGTAACGGTGAAAGTAATGGAAGTGGATATTGCTCGAAAGCGGGTGGCTTTGAGTATGAAAGGAATATAACCTATGAATAAACTAAAGCAATCCCTCGAAGTATGGATGCGTGGACCCATCGCAGGGTTAATTCCATACCTTCAACCCGTTGCTCATGCCATTCTTCAAGCTCGTGAGGAAGTCAATTTGATGATGATTAATTTTCCAAATGAATTAATTTGGGAAAGACCAAATGGAGTTGCTTCGGTTGCTTTTCATCTTCAACATCTTTCAGGAGTTTTGGATAGGCTTTTCACCTACGCCAATAATCAAATCTTAAATGAAGAACAATTAGAATTGTTGGCTTTGGAATCTGATTCAACGCAATTTTTGACTGTAAAAATGCTTTTGACCCGATTCAACAATCAAGTAAATAAGGCATTAACGCAATTGAAAAACATTGAAGAGAAAACCCTCCTCGAACCCCGAGGCATTGGTAGAAAACAAATTCCAACGAATCAATTAGGCTTACTTTTTCACGCTGCTGAACACACGCAACGCCACGTCGGGCAACTTTTAGTAACTGTCAGAATGCTAAAAAAAGAGTGAAATACAATTCAATCTTCAAAAAATCGTTTAACTTTGGATTAAAGCTACAATTATCCTTACTTAAAACTATATGAAAGAAATTACAAATAATTCCCTCCCAAGGGTTCTGATACTTCTTTTACTGTTTATTTTTTTAGATTCTTGTCGGCTTTTTCGTAAGCGAGAATATAACGATTCATCGGCATCTTCCAGAACGTCCTCCTCTCCTTCCAAGTCCTATTCAAAAACTTATAACTCAAAAACTATCAACGAAATGGTTTCCTTAGCACGTTCCTACACGGGCGTTCCCTATCGTTCGGGCGGAACGGACGGCAACGGAATGGATTGTTCAGGTTTACTTTATTGCGTTTATGGACAATATGGCTTTAAAATTCCAAGGATTTCATGGCAACAATCGGAAATAGGTAAAGAAATATCCGTTGATGAACTTCGGGCGGGCGATTGGGTTTTTTTTGTTACGAATAAAGGTGGCACAGGCTCCATTAACCATGCAGGAATGATTACGGAATTTAAAAATGAAAAGGAAGTATTATTCATTCATTCCTCCTCTTCCAAAGGAATTAAAGAGGATAATTTATTCAGTAAATATTGGATGGCGTGTTTTGCGAAGGCAACGAGACCATCATTTTAAGGTTCAAAATTTTTAAAATACAAGAGGACTGGATACATAATTCAGTCCCCTTGTGTTTATCAGCCTAAATTATTTAAAAATACCAGTAAATATCTCTAAGGATTAATTAATTTTGTCCTTAATTTGAGTCTGAGTAGTCAATACAAATTGAACGACGTTCTATTCTGCCGTAAATTAATGATTTTCAGACAGTTAATCTCCAAATATCGAACCGAAGCGTCGGACGCATCGAAATACGAACAAATACTTAGAATCAACAAATAACAATTTATAAAATGTCAAAGAAAGTATTAATTATAGGTGCAGGAGGCGTTGGAAACGTAGTTGTGAAGAAATGTGCCATGAATCCCGATGTTTTTTCGGAAGTGGTTTTGGCAAGTCGTACCCTCAGAAAGTGTGATGCCATTGCCGAGGAATGTGCTAAAATCGGTTTGCCGACGAAGGTTGAAACTGCCCAAGTGGATGCTGATAATATACCTGAATTAGTGGCTTTAATCAATAAAGTTAAGCCATTTATGATTATCAATGTGGCTTTGCCTTATCAGGATTTAACCATTATGGACGCTTGTTTAGAAACAGGAATTCACTACATGGACACCGCAAACTATGAACCAAAAGATGTTGCTAAATTTGAATATTCTTGGCAATGGGCGTATCAAGAACGTTTTAAATCGGCTGGACTAATGGCACTTTTGGGTTGTGGTTTCGACCCTGGCGTTACGCAAGTTTTTACGGCTTATGCCAACAAACATCATTTTGACGAAATGCACTATCTCGACATTATCGACTGCAATGCGGGTGACCACGGGAAGGCTTTTGCCACTAATTTTAACCCAGAAATTAATATTCGTGAAATTACTCAAAAAGGAAAGTATTGGGAAAATGGCGAATGGGTAGAAATTGAAGCGATGTCAATTCACAAACCAATTGATTATCCAGGCATTGGACAAAAAGAATCTTACGTTTTATATCACGAAGAATTAGAATCATTGGTTAAAAACTTCCCAACGTTGAAACGTGCCAGATTTTGGATGACCTTCGGACAGCAATACATTACGCACTTGAATGTATTGGAAAATGTGGGAATGACCTCCATTCAGCCCATTAAATTTCAAGGAATGGATATTGTACCTTTGGAATTTTTGAAAGCAGTTTTACCTGAACCAAGCTCATTAGGTGAGAATTATTCGGGTGAAACTTCGATTGGTTGTCAGATTAAGGGAATCAAAGATGGAATGGATAAAACTTACTACGTTTGGAATAATTGCAAACACCAAGATTGTTGGCGTGAAGTTCAAGCACAAGGCGTGAGTTACACCACGGGCGTTCCAGCCATGATTGGAGCGATGATGATGATAACTGGCGAATGGATGCAAGCTGGTGTTTATAACTGCGAAGACATGAATCCAGATCCATTTATGGCGATGTTGAACATTCACGGTTTGCCTTGGCATGAAGAGATTAATGGAACACTTCCACACGAGTATTGATGGGAGTAAATGAATACGACCGAATAATGAAGGAGAATATTGAACCTATTCTCCTTCCATTTGCTCAGAAAATGTTAGGATTGCAAGGAGCAAAATATACATCCATTAAAGATGATTTACACGTAACCATAGAACGGAAACCTGATTTTTTAAAGAAAGTTAAAGAGATAAGTAAATCTAAAAGCTATATCCTTCACATTGAGTTTCAATCGACTGATGAGAAAA
>JAYUIP010000305.1:0-7452 GCA_043765945.1 Arcicella sp. | reverse complement strand
ATAATGCGGTTTATTCCCTTTGCAAGGATAGTGAAGGCGGAATGTGGGCGGGAACTTATTTTGGAGGCATCAATTATTACTCACCAAAATACTCACTTTTTGAAAAATACTATCCCGATAATTCTAAAGAATCAATTAGTGGAAATGCCGTCAGGGAGATTTGTGAATACTATTTAGGAAATATTTGGATTGGAACGGAAGATTTTGGATTGAATAAATTGAACCCCAAAACGGGCGAAATAACCCAATTTGTTCCCACGGGAAAAGACGGGAGTATTGCCTACTCGAATATACACGGATTGCTGGCGGTGGGCAACGATTTATGGATTGGCACGTTTGAACACGGACTCGACATCATGAACATTCGTACGGGGAAAGTCAGAAAGCACTATAACACAGGATTAGGTAAGGGTGATTTAAAAAGTAACTTTATAGTGAGTTTTTTCCAAACAAAATCGGGTGGGCTTTACGTAGGAAGTGCTTATGATTTGTATAAATACATTCCCAAAATTGACGGTTTCGAGTCCATTAAAGAAATTCCTAAACAGATTTGAGTGTCCTCAATTTTGGAAGATTTCAACAAAACCATTTGGACTGGAATCCACAACGGAGCCTTTTATTTTAACCCAATTACCAAAGAAAAAGGGCATTTATTGAATAACCTAAAAGATAAAATACAATTACTAATAATGATATAAACGCCATTTATGAAGACAGTAAGCAATGTTTATGGTTTTCGACGGAAGGCGGCGGGCTTTGTAAATTGAGTAAAGATAGAAAAGTTATGACCGCCTTTACTACTCAAAACGGCTTGCCAAGCAATTTCGTTTTTAAGGCTTTGGAAGATGAAAAAAATATGATGTGGGTTACAACTTCACGAGGATTGATCAATTTTAATCCTGAAAATAACGACGTTGTCGTTTACACGAAAAACAACGGATTATTGAGTGACCAATTCAACTATAACTCAGGATATAAAGACAAAAACGGGAAAATGTATTTTGGCAGTGTGAAAGGAATGATAGCTTTTAATCCCAAAGACATCACTAAACAATCACTTGTTTCATCAATATATCTTACTGATTTTCAGATAGATAATAAAAAAACAGACCATTGGAAAAGAGAATTCTATTCTTAAAAAATCAATCATTTTTACGGATGAAATTACGTTACCGCACGATAAATCTTCATTCAATATAGATTTCACAGCATTGAGTTTTACATCTCCCGAAATGACAATTTTTAGTTTTTTCATGGAAGGATTAGATAAAGAATGGACGGAAGTAAAACCCAATCGGAAAGTATATTTCACCAATTTATCGTCAGGCAAATGTGTTTTCAAATTAAGAGCTTTTGTGAATGGAAGTTGGACGAATAAAGATAAACAATTGGTAATCAATATTTTACCTCCTTGGTGGGCAACATGGTGGGCGTATTTATTTTACGTAATTATGGCTTTGAGTTTAATTTATTACCTGTTTAAGAGCTACCACACCATCGTGGAAGACAAAAAAGAAAAGGAAATTTATGAAGCAAAAATTGATTTTTTCACCAACTTAGCCCACGAAATCAGAACGCCTTTGACGTTGATAAAAGGACCGCTTGAAAATCTTTTAGAACAAACGGATGAAATACCAGAAATAAAAGAAGATGTTGTGTTGATGGACAGAAATACCAACCGTTTGATTGCTTTGGTAACGCAGATTTTGGATTTCAGAAAAGTTGAATCCAAGAGTTTTAGCTTTGATTTTGTGAATGTAAACGTGACGAAATTGCTGAAAGACTCATTCACTAACTTTAAATTATTAACCCAAAAGAGAAAATTAGCATACACAATTAGTTGTCCTCAACATGACATTATTGCCTTTGCAGATGAGGAAGCCTTGAATAAAATTTTCAGTAATTTGTTGAATAATGCGGTGAAATTCGCCAGTCAGAAAGTAGCGGTCAGAATGTTTCCGATTAGTCAAAATTCTACGTACCTCACTATTGAATTCGAGAATGATGGACTTAAAATTCCGCTTGAAAAGAAGGAGAAATTTTTTGAACCTTTTTACCGATTAAAAGAATCAAAACAAGAAGGAATGGGCATTGGTTTATCGCTTGCACGCTCGCTTACGGAGCTTCTGAATGGTGATTTATATTTGAAAGATGCCAGTGATGATTCCATTATTTTTGTATTGAATTTGCCAATGAACGTATCCTGAACTCCCAAATCAAAACACACAAACTTATGCTACCAATCATTTTACTCGTGGACGATAATGAAGACATTCTTGAATTTTTAGAGAGAATGTTGAGGTTAAAATATACCATTTTTAAAGCAAAAGATGGTCGTGAGGCTTTGTCAGTTTTGAATAAAGAATCTGTGCAATTGGTGATTAGTGATGTGATGATGCCCGTGATGGATGGCTTTGAATTGTGCAAAATAATCAAGTCGAATTTTGAATATTCGCATATTCCAGTTATCCTTTTAACGGCAAGAAATGGTATTCAGTCCAAAGTTGAAGGATTAGAATTAGGAGCGGATGCTTACATCGAAAAACCCTTTTCAAAAGAACATTTGCAAGCTCAAATTGCCAGTTTGTTGAACAACAGGAATATCATCCGAGAATATTTTGCGAGTTCGCCCTTGATTCATATCAAAAGCATGGCACACTCAAAAGCCGATGAAACGTTTTTGGAAACACTCCACCAAACCATTTACAGAAACCTTGAAGACACCGACTTAGATGTGGAAAAGTTGGCCCAAATTATGAACATGAGTCGAATTACTTTATACCGAAAAATCAAGGCAGTTTCAGTCTTAACGCCCATCGAATTAATCAACATTACTCGTTTGAAAAGAGGGGCGGAATTGTTGGCAGAAGGCACCCACAAAATTTTTGAAGTGTCGTATATGATTGGGTTTAGTTCTCAAAGTAATTTCGCTCGAAATTTTCATAAACAATTCCGTATCACGCCGTCTGAATACATGAATTCTAAACAGTTGGCTTGGGACAAGAGGTGAGTAGGGATTAATGCAAAATAAGAGTACAGCTTAACTTCCCGAAAGTTTTAAATCCCCGACGGAGTTATTTCGGGAAGTTCTTCCAAGTCAAACATGGTACGTTTAAATTTACAATCTCTCTTAAGAAAGGATATAGAAGCCTTCGCTTCAAGTGAAGGTTTTCGTGAACAAAACAAATAATCTCCACCTATTTATCATGGGATTCACATAAAATCGTGTTAAATTTATAGATTATTTCGATGAAAATACTAATTTGATTTTTTGTAAATTATCAATCCATGACTGCTAAATACTTGCTCTCCTTGTTACTCATTTCTTCCTTTTTTCTATATTCGTGTAGGAATGAAACGGTCTTTACAAAACTACCCGCCGAGGAAACAAACATCACTTTTTCAAACAGAATTACGGAATTAGACACCATGAATGTGCTTACTTTTGAGTACGTGAACAACGGTGGAGGTGTGGCTTTGGGCGATTTTAATAATGATAAATTAGTGGACGTTTATTTTACGGGTAATCAAGTTGATAATAAATTATACCTCAATAAAGGAGACTTTAAATTCGATGATGTTTCCAAAAAAGCAAACGTTGAAGGCAAAGGGAAATGGTGTTCGGGCGTGGCTTTGGTGGACATAAATAATGATAAATTATTGGATATTTACGTCAGTGCAACGGTCAAAAAAGTGGCCTCTGAGCGTGCTAATCTACTTTATGTCAATCAAGGCGTTGGAAAAGATGGTGTGCCAATTTTCAAAGAAATGGCTCAGGAATATGGTGTTGCAGACACTACGCACACAACCAATTCAGTGTTTTTTGATTACGATAATGATAGTGATTTAGACTTATTCGTACTCGTAAATGAAATGGATGATAACCGTTTTCCGAACAAATATCACGATAAAATTGTGGATGGTTCCTCCAAAAGAACCAGTAGATTATACCGAAATGATAGCCCCGAAGCGTCGGTCGCCCTAACCCCCAAAGGGGGAATTAAAAAAGCGGACTCGAAAGCTCCCCCATCGGGGGCGGGGGGGGCTGTTGGTCATCCATTCTTCACGAATGTCAGCAAGGAAGCTGGAATTTTGATTGAGGGTTATGGTTTGGGCGTAAACATTACGGATATTAACCGTGATGGTTGGAAGGATATTTATGTGACCAATGATTATTTGACGAATGATTTATTGTACATAAATAACCACAATGGGAATGGTTCGTTGCCACAATTTACCGATCAAGCGAGAGATTATTTCAAACACACTTCCTACTCGGCAATGGGCAACGAAGTTGAAGATTTGAACAATGATGGGTTAGTGGATATTTTGGCGGTTGATATGATGCCTGCCGACAACTATCGAAAAAAAATGATGACTCCTGCCAACAATTATTTGAGTTATCAAAACAACGAGCAATTTCATTATACTTATCAATATCCACGAAATACTTTGCAAGTAAATCAGGGCGTAAATCCGAAAACTGGAAAACCCGTTTTTAGTGAAATGGGCTTACTTTCGGGTATTGCAGAAACTGATTGGAGTTGGACTCCGATGGTCACGGATTTTGACAATGACGGATTCCGAGACATCATTATCACCAACGGTTTTCCAAAGGATATTACCGACCAAGATTTTATGGTTTATAATTCTGAAGTCAGAAATTTGATGAGTCCGATGATGCTTTTGGAGTCTATTCCTTCGGTAAAAATTGCCAATTATGCCTTCAAAAATACGGGTGGACCAAACGGTTCGTCGCCACGATTCCAAAACGTTACGAAAGACTGGGGAATGGACACCCCAAGTTTCTCAAACGGAGCCGCTTATGCGGATTTGGATAATGACGGAGATTTGGATTATGTGGTAAATAACATCAATGATTCTGCTTCCGTTTACCGCAATAATTCTATTCAATTGAAGCCCGAAGAGAGTAATTATTTACGGGTAAAATTGAACGGTCTGAAAAATAATATCAATGGGATTGGGGCTTTTATTGAGATTAAGTACAATAAAAATGAGCAACAAATTTATGAAAATACGCCCTACCGTGGCTACCTTTCAACGATAGAAAATATCGCCCATTTTGGCTTAGGAAAAACCCAAAAAATAGACCAGGTAAAAGTGATTTGGCAAAGTGGGAAACATCAAATCTTAAAGGATATAAATGTAAATCAAGTCTTAGTAATTGATGAAAGATTGGCAGTCAGTAATAAGCAATCGGGCGGCGTTCCGTTATCAAGTACCAATTATCAATTATCAATTTTTAAAGACATAAGCGATTCATTATCAATTGATTATGTTCACAAGGAAGTTGATGCGATTGATTTCAATATTCAGAAATTATTGCCTCACAAGCTCTCGCAGTTTGGTCCTTCGCTTGCGGTGGGAGATGTGAATGGTGATGGATTAGAAGATGTTTTTATAGGAGGTTCAGCGAATTATAAAGGTACATTTTTAATGCAAAATAAGTCGGAAAAATTCACAAAATCTGACTTGATTATGGGCGAAACTGATGCCACAAAATTAGCGGAAGATTTGGGCGTTTTGTTGTTCGATGCAGACCTTGACGGAGACCTTGATTTATACGTTGTAGGAGGGAGTAATGAACTTCCCAAAGAATCACCTGAATACCAAGACCGCTTTTATGAAAATGATGGAAAGGGACATTTTACGCAAAATAAAGCTGCATTACCTCAATTTTTAAAGAGTGGTTCGTGCGTAAAAGCCACGGATTTTGACCACGATGGCGACTTAGACCTATTCGTTGGTGGACGTATGGAAGTAGCAGCGTATCCAAAACCTGTAAGTAGTTATATATTGAGGAATGAAACAGCCCCCCCCGCCCCCAATGGGGGAGCTTTCAAGTCCAAAAGTCGTGTATTGGCTCCCCCATCGGGGGCGGGGGGGGCTAAATTCACCGATGTTACTCAACAAATTGCTCCAAATCTCAAAAATATTGGCTTGGTTTGTGATGCACTCTGGACTGATGCCGACAATGACGGTTGGATGGACTTGATGTTGGCGGGTGAGTGGATGCCGGTAACGATTTTGAAGAATAATCAGGGAAAATCGTTCGCTCCAAGTGCCGCAGAATCGTTGAAAAGTAAGGTTGGCTTTTGGAATAGTTTAACGGCAGGAGACTTTGATAATGATGGCGATATGGACTATATCGCAGGGAATTTGGGAATGAATACACTTAACCGTGCATCAGATGAATATCCCGTGAGTGTGTATGCAAAAGACTTCAATAATGATGGGAATTTTGATGCTATTCCAACCGTTTTTTATCAAGATAAAGATGGAAAACGCAAGGAAGTAACCTTTCACGGACGGGATGATTTATCGAGACAAATGAACACAATTCGTAAGAAATTTGATAATTATCAGAAATTTGCCAGCGTTGGAATTTACGATATTCTTACTGCCGAAGAATTGAAAGATGCTTTAGTTTTAAAGGCTAACTGCATGAATACCAGCTATATGGAAAATTTAAGAGAAGGTAAATTCAAAATATCGCCTCTGCCAATGCAAGCCCAAACTGCCCCAGTGAACGGAATGTTGGTGGAGGATTTTGATGATGACGGAAGTTTGGACGTTTTGATGGTAGGTAATGATTTTGGTAATGAAGTTTCAGTAGGGCGTTTGGATGCTTTCAATGGTTTATTACTGAAAGGAGATGGCACTGGAAAATTCAAATCGGTCAATATTTCAGAGAGTGCTTTTTATGTTTCGGGTGATGCGAAAGGCTTAATCAGAGTAACGAATTCGCAAGGAAAACCCGTAATTATGGCAAGTCAAAATCGTTCAGATTTGAGAAGTTTTAGTGGTATGAAATCAGTCACAACTCATCCTTTAAAAACTAATGATGCGGTTGTTTTTGAGAAATTAAAAAATGGCAAAACTCGTAAAATAGAAATTGGTTATGGCACTTCGTTTTTATCGCAATCTTCAAGGAGTATTTTACTTTCACCAAACGTAAAATCGGTGGAAGTAGTTGATTTTCAGGGGAAAAGACGGAAATTGTAGTTTAAGTTTTATCTGTTTTAGCACAGTTTTACTTTGATAATTTATGTAAATAATCCTTGACATCGAAATGATTTTTGAGACAGAAAGTCTCTTAGTTGCTAATATTTAACACACAAATTTGTCTTAATATTTAGCTACTTTAATGTACTCCATTATATTCTTTCGTTGTTCTTACGGTTTTTTTTCGTAAAATTGTTATTACTAAAATTGATAAATTAATACAGCGGTTAAAATGTTTGAAATAAATCGAACATCAAAAGCGGAACGCCGCCCGACCGAACATCGAAATATGACTTCACGAGAAAAAATACAATTAGTTTTTGATGAAATGGGTAAGGTGGTTGTTGGGCATGAAAAACTAACAAATCGCCTTTTAATTGGACTCTTTACGGGTGGACACGTGCTGTTGGAAGGTGTTCCTGGGTT
>JAYUIP010000304.1:0-2653 GCA_043765945.1 Arcicella sp. | reverse complement strand
ATAAAAAAATCCTCTTAAATCTGCGTTGCGAAGCATCTGCGTCATCTGCGTGCCATTTTACATATTTATTTTTTCTCCACTGCATGACCGCCGAATTCGTTTCTGAGGGCGGCAACCACTTTTCCTGAAAAAGTATCGGTCATTTGTGAGCGGTAACGCATCATTACTGACATGGCAATCACGGGCGTGGGAACACCTAAATCTAATGCAGTTTCTAATGTCCACTTCCCTTCGCCCGACGAGTGCATTATGCCCTTAATTGAATCTAAATTTGGGTCTTTCGAGAACGCATTTTCTGTTAATTCCATCAACCAACCCCTCACAACCGAGCCGTGATTGAGCATTTTAGCGGTTTTCTGGAAGTCAATATCAAACTCTGAATGTTCAAAAACCTCAAATCCTTCGGCAATTGATTGCATCATTCCGTATTCAATGCCGTTGTGAACCATCTTAGTAAAATGCCCACTTCCAGACTCTCCCGTGTGTAAATATCCGTCCGTTACTGAAATATCTTTAAATACTTTTTCAACATAGTTAAATACTTCAATATCTCCACCAACCATCGTGCAAGCACCGTTCAAGGCTCCCGAAGTACCGCCAGAAGTACCACAATCCAAGAAACCTATTGACTTGTTTTTTAGATAGTTATATCTTTTTTTTGAATCTTTATAATTGGAATTTCCCCCGTCAATAATGATGTCATTTGGATTAAGAAAAGGAATTAATGATTCAATCACCGAATCAACAATTTCACCCGCAGGAACCATTAACCAGATTACTTTTTTATCCGTTAATTGCCGACATAAATCTTGAATTGAATGGGCAGTTTTTACATTTTCAGTAGAAATTTTATCAATAAAATCCGTGTTCACATCATGGGCAATCACCTCATAACCGTTTCTTTTTAAGTTTAGAGCAAGGTTAAACCCCATTTTACCCAATCCAATTATTCCTATTTGCATTTTTATTTTTGATTACTGATATTTTATTAATTTCAAAGGTAAGTTAATTGTCTGAATTTGGATTCGTCAGATTTGTGGATTTTTTGGATTGCAATTAAATAACAAATCCCTAAATCCCTAAATCTGACGAATCCTAATTCAGACAAAATCTACTTTATTAAGCGAAATTCTCTTCTTACTTATCCCACCAAACCTTTGTATCCAAATCATCCGCCCCAATCCGAGTTACCGCCTCTTTCACGTTGGCACTATTCACCGATATTTCTGAATTTGGATAGGTTAAACGTCTGATAAAATTACCTTTTATTGCTTTTCCTGGGTATGGATTTGGTGATAAATTTGGAAATCCGCTTCTACGGAAATTAGCAAATGCTTCTGGTCCATTCAAAAAAGAGGCAACCCAATATTGGGTGTTGATTTGTTCCAGAGCCGTACTTGCGTTATATGGATTTGCTTTTTGATAGGCATCAATTGCCGAGGCTGAAACCGCTGAATTTGCATCATAAATAGCCATTTGTTCCATGTGTAATTTTACGCCACGATTAAAAAAGGTCTCAGCGGTTGTTCCCGTAATCCACCCTCGCTGTGCCGCCTCAGCCAATAATAATTGCGTTTGGGCGGCGGTTACCAAGAACATTGGAGCGGTACTTTTCGCCATTCTGGTTCTATCAACCTGACTATAATCATAAAAACTTGCCAATTTTGACTTCGCAACTTCCGAACTTATTGAACCATTATCAAACCCAAAAGGCATTCCAATTTGCAAATTAGGCTCGCTTGTGGAACGAGAAGCCGTTTGCTCAACCCCCGATTTTGCCCCTATGTATCGCAACGCAATTGAACGTAATCTTGGATCATTGGTTTGCTGTAAATAATTAACAAATGGAGCTGCCAGATAAATATTAGCTGATTCAGTTGAGTTCAATAATCCTCCGATGGCATTCAAGTAATTGGCATCGTGTTTAATAAAAGCATTCTCTGAATTCAGTTCCATCACACCCGCTTGAAGGGCTTTTTGAACCAATTGTTGAGCCTGAGTTGCATCAATTTTTGATAATCTCATACCTGCACGAAGCAAGGTTGAATTGCCGAATTTCTTCCAAAGATTAACATTCCCACCATATAAAACATCGGCAGTTTCAATGGCTTTTGAGGCATCCAGAGCCGCAGTTGCTTCGGTTAATTCCTTGATAATTCCAGCATAAACTGCTTGTTGGGACTCATATTTAGGCAAAGATATTTGTTCAGTATATCCCTTTCCAGCTTCTGAGTAAGGAATATCACCGTAAGTATCCGTTAAAACCAAAAACGCATAAGACTGCAAAATACGAGCCATGTTGTAAAGATTTGCTCTTGCGGGTAAGGTCTTTGTTGTGTTGATGACATCATACGTATTGCGAACAACGGACCGATAATACCGTTGCCAATTTTGTGCTGTATTATCCCGAATATCCTGATTGAAATTTGCTCCAACCAAAACTCCCGAATTGGGCGTAACCATTTGTTGAACAATCCCAATTTCATAAAGAATCGTTCCCGAAGGAAATGAGGAATTAACCGTTGCATTATTGAGCGTGAAAACGGGATTAATTGCCAAAGCTGCCGTTTTATTCACATTCAATTCATCAAAACCTTTATCGCAACTTGTAAAAAAGTAGCCCCCTAACCCCCAGAGGGGGAACATAAGAAGC
>JAYUIP010000303.1:0-2659 GCA_043765945.1 Arcicella sp. | reverse complement strand
AGTTAGCAGTTTGAAATAATTGATTAATAATTTAATGTTATTTTTATTAACAACAACTATTGTAAATTATTGACACTGAACCAATTATTAACCAATTTAGTACACATTTAATCTAATGCCATTTATTAAAATAATGTTTATAAATCAAAGATTCTCATCTTGTTATATAACGTTTTACGGTCGATTCCTAACATTCGAGCAGCTTTGCTTTTGTTGAAATTAACCTCCTTTAATATTTTCAAAATCATATCATGTTCTGCTTCAACAGCAGCCGATTTTAAAGTCGGTTTAGTCAAATTAGGAACTTCAACGTTTACGGATGAAGTAGGAATTGAGGGAACATAATTTTGAGATATAGCCACGGGCGAAGGAGGATTTGGTGTGTCATTAAATAGTAATTTTGCGTAGTTTGAAATTTCAAACGGAAGGGTTTTGGCTTCAATCCATTCACCATCCGTTAACAAAGTAGCTCTTTTAATTACGTTTTTCATTTCTCGCAAATTGCCATACCACGCATAAGTCATGAAATTTTCTATGACATCGGGCGAGAAACCTTTCACTTTTTTTCCTAATTCCGCATTGGTTTGATCCAAAAAGAATTGAGCAAAAGTCATAATATCGTCTTTACGGTCACGCAACGGTGGCACGTCAATACTAAATTCATTAAAACGATGGTATAAATCCTCTCTAAACTTTCCTCTTTTGGAACTTTCAATCAACTTTTCATTTGATGCCACTAATATTCTTACATCCAATGGTATTTCCTTTGTGCCTCCAATTCTTTTCATGGTTCGCTCTTGCACAACTCTTAACAACAACACCTGAACCTCATAAGGTAGATTTGCAACTTCATCCAAAAAAATCGTACCACCATTTGCCATTTCAAAATGTCCAATCTTCTGGTTTAAGGCTCCCGTGAACGATCCTTTTTCATGTCCAAAGAGTTCTGAACCAGCCAAATCCTTTGAAATTGCTCCGCAGTCCATTGCCACAAAAGGTTGATTGGCTCTTTTAGAATGTAAATGAATTTCTTGGGCAACGGATTCTTTTCCAGAACCACTCTCACCATAAATCAGAACACTATACGTTGTTGGAGCAACGAGTTTTATTTGTTTCAGTAAATAATTAGATTCCTCACCATCGCCAAAAATATACCTTGGGGCAGTTTTGTTATTT
This sequence comes from Arcicella sp., assembly GCA_043765945.1. Taxonomy (GTDB): domain Bacteria; phylum Bacteroidota; class Bacteroidia; order Cytophagales; family Spirosomataceae; genus Arcicella. The sequence continues at coordinate 1,483 of JAYUIP010000303.1, read as the reverse complement.
TTTTTCTTTGCTTCTTGACCGTTCTCCTTCTCATTACTTCCATTCACATCACTCTGCATACTGCCCAATTCAGTTTCGGTGCTTTCAAGAGCTTTTTTGATGGTTAAAAGGATTTCATCTGGAAAAAGTGGCTTAGTAATGTAATCATAAGCCCCTAATTTCATGACATTTACAGCAATTTTTATGTCTGAATAACCCGTAATAATCAATACAGGAATGAAAGGAAATTTTTCTTTGATTTTGGAGAGAATCGTTCCTCCGTCCATATCTCCTAAGCGGAAATCAGTCATTACTAAATCAGGTCTGAATTCTTGGAGTAGAGTCAAACCAGAATTGCCATCATGGGCGATGGCAACTTCATAATTGTTCTTCGTCAGGAAACGTCGAAGCAATAGACATATATCGGTATCATCATCAATTACTAATATTCTTTGCATTTTCGGGTATGGTCTAAGTTATGGTTATGGAACGCAGATGACGCAGATACCTACGGCAACGCAGATTTAAGAGGATTTTTTATTTGATATTGTTAACATTGTTAGAGATATTAAATTATAATGTATTGATAATCAAGAATTTGAAATATTATTTCTTATATTCAATCAAAAAGAGCTTAAAGAAATAACCTTGTTTTTTAATCCTCTTAAATCTGTGTTGCGAAGCATCTGCGTCATCTGCGTTCCATTTATCTCACAAGACTCTTCGCATTTGGGCGGAGGGAATGCTCATGTTTTCTCTGTATTTTGCCACGGTTCTTCGGGCAATGTTGTATCCTTTTTGAGCCAATAAATCCATTAACTGAAAATCATTTAAAGGACTCAATTTATTTTCATTGGCTATTAAATTGGCAATTGCTTGCTGAATTTCACGGTTTGAAACCTCTTCACCCGAATCCACTTTAATGCCTTCAGTAAATAAATCTTTTAAATTAATTGTTCCAAAGGGTGTCTGAGCGTATTTTCCACTTGTTACTCGTGAAATTGTTGAAATATCCATACTGATTTGGTCGGCAATATCCTTCAGAATCATCGGTTTCAAGTTACGAATATCTCCCGTTTTAAAAAATTCTCTTTGGAATAAAACAATAGCTTTCATCGCTTTCAACATCGTTGTTTCACGTTGTTGAATTGCCTCAATGAGCCAATTGGCAGCACTCATTTTTGTATTGATATACTGATTTACCGCCTTATTTTTAGTTGAATTAATATTCTCAGCAAAGTCTTTATTTATTTTTAACGAAGGAGTTCTTCCGTTATTTAAGGCAATATCAATTGACATATCACCCGAAAGATTGGTTTCATACGAAATAATATAATCAGGAATTATGTTGTCTTTTACTGCAATTGACGACGTTCCACCATCCATAATTGGTTTGGCATTGAGGGCAGTTATCTGAATAATGGCGTTTTTAAGCTCGTCAGACGTGATATTACGCATACGCATAATTTTCTCATAGTTTCTAACTGCCAATTCTTCAATGTTA
>JAYUIP010000302.1:0-2663 GCA_043765945.1 Arcicella sp. | reverse complement strand
AATTGGATTATTTACCAACACAATATTTATGCGAGTTCATTAAATCAATTGGTTTTGATGGTGTTGAGTTTCGCAGTTCACTAAATCCAAATGGATATAATCTAGCAATCTTTAATGATGAATCCTTTGAATGTATAAAAACTACTTTGCATGAAGTTAAAACTGTTAAGTTTACTTCGGAAAAGAAATCAGTTACGTAAAGTTTTTAGAACTATGTTTTGCTTAAAAATCCCTAAAATGATGCTTATCTTTTAAACAGATTAAAATTTTACTTCAAACCACAAACTCCAAATAATTATCAGGATTAATCAACATCGTTTCGTGAATGGGATAATTATTCATGAAAGTTAGGGGGAATTTCACTTTTTTATGTTCGCTCTATTTGAATTCAAAGGCATCGAACGTTCCAGATGATTCTTCAATATAATGAATTTCTCGCTGTCGAATAGTACGCCAAATGGAGGTATTTAATTGGTAGTTTTCATAATTAAAATGGATTGTAATCTATAAATATTATGATAATATCTGGTTACAATCTGTTTTGACGATAGTTTCCTGTTAAAATATAATAATTCGTGAATACAATCACTAAATATCATAATAATTAGTGAATCAATTCACGAATTATTATGATTTCGTTTGTTCATACATTGTTACAGGTAAGTACAGGTATATCCTCTCCCAAACATTCCCTAAATTTGGAATATCATATTTCTTCGTATCATAACCATATTTAATCAATTCAAATGGGAGCAATTTTTGGCGTTCTTTTTCACTTTATCGGTGGTTTTGCATCGGGTAGTTTTTATATTCCTTACAAAAAAGTAAGAGGTTGGTCGTGGGAAAGTTATTGGATCACGGGGGGTGTTTTCTCGTGGTTAATCGTGCCGCCAATTGCCGCTTATTTGACCATCCCAGATTTTGCCTCAATCATTTCAAGTACTGAAGGTTCAGTTTTATTTTGGACATATTTAATGGGTTTATTGTGGGGAATTGGTGGCTTGACTTACGGTTTGGGCGTTCGATATTTGGGGGTTTCTCTGGGTAGTTCAATCATTTTGGGACTTTGCTCGGTTTTTGGGTCAATCATTCCTTCGATTTATTATAACTTTAATCCAACAGCTGGCAAAGATACCATCCACGATTTAATGACGACTTCGTGGGGACAAATGGTATTATTGGGCTTGGCAATTTGTGTGTTGGGCATCGTGATTTGTGGAAAAGCAGGTGGCATGAAAGACAAAGACCTCAACGGAGAAACCCAAGACAATGCCGAATTCGACATTTCAAAAGGCTTAGTTTTTGCCATTGTTTCGGGTGTTTTGAGTGCTTGTTTTAGCTTTGGCATTGAAGCGGGTTCATCAATGGCACACGTAGCGAATGAGCAATGGGTAAATCAAAATGTAGGGCAGGGTGAATTTTTGTATAGAAATAATGTCGTTTACGTAGTGATTCTTTGGGGCGGACTGACAACCAATTTGATTTGGTGTATGTATTTGAATTTCAGAAATAAATCATTCTCAGATTATTCAAATGAAAACACACCCTTATTGAAAAACTACATTTTCTCCGCCATTGCGGGTACAACTTGGTTTTTGCAATTTTTCTTCTACGGAATGGGTGAAAGTCGTCTCGGAAATGGACCAAGTTCTTGGATTTTACACATGGCATTCATCATTTTAGTAGCAAACTCGTGGGGCTTGGTTTTGAAAGAATGGAAAGGCGTTTCAAAGAAAACTTTGACAACTATTGTGATTGGAATTTTGATGATTATTTTGTCGGTTTTGGTGGTTGGATACGGCAATTCATTAAAAGTTTAACTACTAAATAATGGCACACGATTGTATTATAATTCATTCTATCCAATATTTCCCCCAACCCGATTATATAAACCATCTGTTTTCCAGTGCATTGGCTTTTGAAAATGCATTCGTGCATGAGTCATTACGGGTGAGTAGCCATACGATTCCATAAAATCATGAGCCGTTTTGTTCTCTTGTGGAAATGATGCTATCTTAAATTTTTGAAATCGTTTCTTCATCAATTCAATGCCAGCCTCTTGGGTATTTGCCACAATTAATCCATCACCCAAATTTGGAAGATAGAATCCTTCAATATTCCCTTTTTGAAGATACATAAAACTATCAGCCAAAAAAGTCTCCAAATGTTGATACCTATTTTCACCACTAACCTTCTTGTCTAATTCAAAAATTTCTTGCTTATATTCTGATTGATAAGGACTTACGTTTTCTGAAACGATTAAATTTTCAAGATTAATATCCTTGTAAAAATCATAATGACTTTCAGTTATAAAGCCTTCTTTCTTATACACAGGCTCACCTAATGCCGTGGCAATTAGGTAGATCAACTCGCAATGATGGCTTTGCAAAAATGCTAAAAGAAATTTTGTAATACCTTTTCCAATACCTTGATTTCGATAGTCATTATGCGTAACAATTGTTGCAAGCCAACCTGTTTTCTCGTGCAAAATTGCTGTTCCAGTACCCACCAAAATTCCATCAATCATAGCCTTAAAAGGAAAAATATAATCAGGTTCAAGATAAGAACTAATGGGAATGCGGATATCCGTCCAGTCTGTGGGTTGGATTTGAGGTAATAAATCTAAGTCTGATGGACTGAGAGGTAGTATTTGCATAAATGAG
>JAYUIP010000301.1:0-2666 GCA_043765945.1 Arcicella sp. | reverse complement strand
TGAAAAAATCATTAATAACAGTATTTCTAAGCCTATTGATTTTAAAAATTCAGGCTCAAAAAACACAATTAGATTATCCGAAAGGCTATTTTTTATTTCCCATTAATCCTAATCAACAAAATTATTTGGCAGGTGGAATGGGCGATTTACGTTCCGACCATTTTCATGCGGGAATTGATATAAAAACCCAAGGACGTGAAGGATTGCCCGTTTATGCCACGGGCGATGGATATATTTCGGAAGTTCGTGTACAGACAAGCGGTTATGGAAACGTCATTTTTGTAACGCATCCAAACGGCTTTATTTCTGTTTATGGACACCTAAAAACTTTTGCAGAGCCGCTTGCGAGTTATGTTAAAAAGAAAAGAATTGAAAGTCAGACTTTTGAAATAAGATTGAAACCAACTCCACAAGAATTTGAGGTTGCCAGAGGACAGATTATTGGACTTTCGGGTAATTCGGGCGGTTCGGGCGGACCACATCTGCATTTTGAAATTCGTGATACTCGCCATACAATTTTAAACCCGTTAAATTTTGGATTTTCTGAAATTCGGGATAACCTCCATCCCATTTTTCAACAATTAATTATCAAAACTTTAACGATAGATTCAAGAGTAAATGGAGAATTTGGAAAGAAATTATTTTACCCAATTAAACAGTCTGACGGTTCGTATTCAATCAATCAATCCATCAATGCAAATGGAGAAATTGGGCTTGAAATGCTTTCAGTGGATAAAATGAATGGTACAAATAATTCAAACGGAATCACTTGTGCAGAATTATTTGTGGATAATGTGGAGGTTTATTATTCACATTTGGAGCAATTTCCCAATGAAGTTTCGCATAATATAAATGTTCATAATGATTATGAAATTGAGCAAACTCGTGGAAGTCGTTTTCAAAAACTCTTTCAAGACGATGGAAATGATGAATTACCAATTTATAAACCTTCCATTTCAAAAGGGAGAATTATAATTAATGATGGCAAAACGCACCAAATAACCATCAAAATTTGGGATGCTTATGAAAATAGAAGTACGATGAATTTTACCATAATTGGAGCAGTTATTGAACCTTCAAAAACGGTAAATCCAAATACTTTACCCATCATAATCTCACAATCAATTGACGAGAATACGTTGGTCATGAAGGCTCTCAACTTAAAGACAATTAATTCAATAGCAAGTTTAAAATTTGCAAATTCTTCGACTGATTTACCAATAAATTACGTAAAAAACAACGAAGCCGTGTATCTTTGGGACTTGAAAAAAGGTTTACCAGATTCGATTATTATTGACGGTTTAGCCAAAGCAACCAATTTAAAAAAGTTAGTTGTGCCAAATCAAGTTCAATCATTTGAATCAAGTAAAATAGAAGTAAATTTTGATAATCGTTCATTGTATGATACGCTTTATTTACAGACAGAATTAAATGCTAATCTTTTAAAAATCGGTGAAAATATTATTCCATTAAAAGGTAAAATAGTTGTAAAAATTTCACCAGATTTTCAAGTAATTAATCCAGATAAAACTTCGGTTTATTATAGCGTTAAAAATGATAAAAATTTCATAAAAACCACTTGGAACAATAATGCAGCACAATTTGAGGCAAGAAGATTGGGGAATTTTGAAATTTTAATTGATACAATTCCACCAAGAGCGACGATTATTCGTAAAAATCCAGAAGAGTTTTCTGTGCGAATTGGAGATAATTTATCGGGCGTGAAAAGTTTTAAAGCATTCGTCAATAATGAATTTGTTTTGACGGAATATGATTCAAAACAGTCCAGATTATGGTCGGTAAAATCGGATTCCGCTCAAACATTTTATGGAGATTTACGCTTAGAATTAGAAGATAATCAAGGCAATAAAATCAGATTTGAAACCAAAATAGATAGCGTAAAAATTATTCAACCAAGATTAATAAAAAAAATAAAACAAGCGAAAAATGAACCTAAAAATAGGCGAAAAAGCCCCCCAGTTCGAGCAAAAGGATCAAAACGGAAACATCGTTAGATTGTCTGATTTTGCGGGTAGGAAGGTAATTTTATATTTTTACCCAAAAGATGATACGCCAGGTTGCACCGCCCAAGCCTGCAATTTGAATGAGAATTTACCAGCCATGAATGCCAAAGGTTTTGAAATTATTGGGGTTAGCGTAGATGGTCAAAAAGCACATCAGAAATTTATCAAAAAGTATGACTTGAAGTTTACCCTGCTATCTGACGAAGACCATCAATTGGTTGAGTCTTATGGGGTTTGGGTAGAAAAATCAATGTACGGCAAAACGTATATGGGAACTGCCAGAACCACATTTGTGATTGATGAGCAAGGAATTATTACTGATATTATTAGTAAAGTAGATACCAAGAACCACTCAAACCAGATTTTTGGGTAAATTTGTGTAAAAAATAAATGATATGGAAACATTAGAAAAAAAATCATTCTTCCAAAAGATGATTGAAAACAAAGAAAATACAAAAAGAGAAATTAGGGAAGATATGCAAAAACCTGAATTTCAAGAAGCTTTAAGAAAATTACGTGCAAAAAATGCAAAAAGAGGAACCGCAATTATCAATTTATGAGTATTTCTTTGAAGGAGGATTGAATAACACATTTGTTTTTGAAACTAATGCTGATATTCTGTATGGAGTAAAATTTAAACCT
>JAYUIP010000300.1:0-2667 GCA_043765945.1 Arcicella sp. | reverse complement strand
TCCAATTCCTGAACCTCCACCTGTAATAATAACTGATTTATCTTTTAATGAAAACATATATTATCCGGGATATTTTTTAGTATCGCAATTACAAAGAGAAGTAAAATATACCTATCCTCAAAGTAATTCTATAAATAATTACAAAATAAACCACATAGAACCTTTTTCAAATATTGAATCTTTATTTTAAAATATGTGTGCTATCTTCGCAATGGATAATTTTTAAAATTTTTGTTAAAAATAAAAGAAATAAATAATGTCGAAACTCTTAATTCTATTAATCAGAGCCTACCAGACAATCATTTCACCATTTTTGCCAAACTCGTGTCGATACACGCCCACTTGTTCGCAATATATGATTGAAGCAATTCGGGAATGGGGATTTTGGAAAGGTTTTAAGTTAGGAATGAAGAGAATTTCAACTTGCCATCCTTGGGGCGGACATGGTTTTGACCCCGTTCCTAAAAAATAATTGCTTATGCGTTCATTAACAATAATTTATGTACATTTAATCTAACAAACACTATGCAAACATTATATCGAAAACTCACTTTTTGTCTTAACGCTTTATTTATTTTTACCACAATTTTTACCAATAATTTATCAGCCCAAACCACCACGCAATCACCCGAAGAATTTTTAAACTTCAAAAAAGGAGAACGGTTTTTGCGACATCATCAAGTGGTAAGTTATTATGAATACATGGCTCGCCAATATCCAAATCAGGTAAAAATGATTTCTTATGGTTCAACCAATGAAGGTCGTCCTTTGATGGTTGCGGTGATTGCTTCACCCGAAAATTTTACACAATTAGAAGAAATTAGAACCAATAATTTGAAGTCGATTGGGTTAATGGAAGGTAAACCAACCAAGAAACAGCCCGCTATTGCTTGGTTGAGCTATAATGTTCATGGAAATGAGTCTTGCGGTACGAATACGGCTCCATTTACGATATATGAACTTTTAAACAAATTGAATGAGCGTTCAAAAGCCATTTTGAGTAATACAATTGTCATGCTTGACCCTTGTATAAATCCCGATGGATACGATAGATACGTTAATTTTTATAATCAAAAAGTAGGAGGGATTTATAATCCAACGCCTTCCGCTATTGAGCATAATGAACCGTGGCCTGGCGGAAGGTTTAATCATTATTTATTCGATTTGAATCGTGATTGGGCTTGGCAAGTGCAGAAAGAATCTCAGGAAAGGATGGTTATTTATCGTCAATGGATGCCGCATCTTCACGCCGATTTTCACGAACAAGGCGTTGAAAATCCTTACTATTTTTCACCCGCTTCAAAACCTTTTCACGAAGATATCACGCCTTGGCAAAGAGAATTTCAAACGATTTTAGGGAATTATAACAAACGTGATTTTGATAAAAATAGCTGGTTATATTTCTCAAAAGAACGTTTCGATTTGCTTTATCCTTCTTACGGTGATACTTATCCAACCTATAATGGAGCCTTTGGAATGACGTATGAACAAGGCGGTTCTGGGCGTGCGGGTTTAGGAATTACGAAAAGAGACGGTGACACTTTAACGCTAAAACAAAGAATTGATCATCATTTTAGTTCTTCATATTCGTGTATGGAAGCTTTATCTGCCAATGCTGATAAAGCAGTTTCTGAATTTATAAAATTCTTTGATAACGCCCAAAAATTGCCCATTGGACAGTATAAATCCTATATCTTCAAAACCAAAGGAAATGAAAGTAGGATGAAGGAATTTGTCAATTATTTAGAAAAAGAGAATTTTCAGTACGGTGTTGCGGGGAAATCAATGATGGCTTCGGGTTATAGTTATCAAGACGATAAAAATGAGACGTTTTCAATTGATGCTGAGGATATTGTCATAAATATGTTTCAACCTCGCTCAACGTTTTTAAAGATTTTATTGGAGCCTAAATCAGTGGTTGAGGATTCTTTAACCTACGATATTACTTCATGGTCGTTACCTTTTGCTTATGGACTGAATACTTTTGCGGTTAAAGACAGAATCAACCCAGCGGGAAAGCCTCAGTTTGCTGTTTCTAATTTAAAAATTGAGAAACCTTATGCTTATTTAGCAAAATGGAACTCGTTTTCTGAATTAAAATTTTTAACAGCATTATTTAAAAAAGGAATCAAAGTTCGTTCGGCAGCTAAACCTTTTGAAACGGAAAATATGTCGTTCAATGAAGGAACATTGGTAATTACTCGTACTGGAAATGAGCGTTTGGGGGATAATTTCGATAAAATTGTGAAAGCTGATGCAGAACGTTTGGGCGTAACAATATCATCTGTCTCAACAGGTATGTCCACAAAAGGTTCTGATTTTGGGTCTGATAATGTTGCGTATTTAAAACCCCCAAAAGTAGCCATACTTTCAGGAGATGGCGTTTCGCCAACTTCATTGGGAGCAACTTGGCACTTTTTTGATAAGCAAATTGAATATCCAGCAACCATTTTAGATGAAAGTTATTTTTCAAATACCGACCTTTCAAAATTCGATGTTTTGATTCTGACGGATGGAAGTTATGGTAAAATATTAAACGATAAAAATCTTGGAAAAATAAAGGAATTTGTGCGAGCAGGAGGAAAATTAATTGCCGTTCAAGGTGCTTTAAATGCTTTGGCAGGTAAAGATGGTTTCGACTTAAAACACAAAGAGGATGAAAAGAAA
>JAYUIP010000299.1:0-2672 GCA_043765945.1 Arcicella sp. | reverse complement strand
TTAATGGTTTTACCTATGAACAATCTTTGGGCGAGTTTTTTCTTTCTCACCCCAAAATGCAAATTCCAACGGAAGGCTCCATATTCTCCTGTAATGATGGTAATGAAATGGATTTTCCAACCAGCGTGAGAGACTATTTAACCGAATGCCGCAACCGCAGGTATTCATCCAGATATATTGGCTCATTTGTCGGTGATTTTCATCGAAGTTTACTCAAAGGAGGGATTTATTTATATCCGCCCACCCAGAAAACACCCGAAGGCAAACTTAGACTATTGTACGAATGTTATCCGATGTCCTACTTGATTGAACAGGCTGGTGGTCAGGCATTTAGCAGTAAAAACTTAGATATTTTAGATGTTATTCCACGTGATATTCATCAACGTTCACCGCTTTATATTGGCTCATTGCAAATGATGGAAGACTTATACAATAAACTTTGATAAGATGTGAAGTTATGAAAAAGTTCTTCTTTAATGTACAAAATAACAAAAACTATCCATGGTTGGTAGTGTTATTACTCTGGGTTGTGGCACTGTTAAAGAGGTTCTCATTACAATTGGACGAAAAGTAGCGGTTTCAACCTAAAAAATTAGTTATTATTCCTCTGTTTTACTCATTTTTGAACGGTAATTGTAAACCGTTCCGTAAGCAATCCCCAAAGTTTTTGATATTTTGTTCATTGATACTCCCTCTCGTTGTAATTCTATGATTTTTTCTTGCATTTGCTTTGCAATCGGTGGACGTGAAATGTGTTTACCTTGTGCTTTGGCTCTTGCTATACCCGCTTTCACCCTCTGACTAATCAAAAAACTTTCAAATTGAGCCAGTGATGCCATGACATGAAATATCAATTCACCTGTGGGCGTAGTCGTGTCAATATTTTCTTGATAGGAAATAAAATCTATTCCCAGACTTTGAAATTCTTTCAAAGCATTCACTAACGCCTGAGTCGAACGAGCGAAACGGTCATATCGCCAAACTAAGACTACATCAATTTTCCTTTTCTTGGCGGCTGCCATCATCAATTTATACTGCGTTCTGTCTTCACTTGTTCCCGAAGCGTAGTCAATGAATTCAGTAATCACTTCAAAATTTCGAGCTTGGGCATATTGTCGTAATTGGACTAATTGTGTTTCAGGGTCTTGTCCTTTGTCAAGGGTTGAAACTCTTGCATATAAAGCGACCCGTTTTGTGGTATTACGTTGATTTTTCATTTATTTTGTCTATCAAAAAGGAACTCCTTTACAAAGATAGTTTTTTGCTCTGAAAATACGCTTTAAACCCATTTTAAAGAGGGGTAAATTAGATACCCTTTTTGATAACAAAAACCTATTATGCCAGCATCATTTTTAACTATCCAAGAAAGAGATAATTACAATCATATTTCCAAATTGGATGAAGAGCAACTATTGAAAGGATTTTATCTGACAAATACTGATAAAATATTTGTCAATGGATTTAATGTGATTACCAATCGCTTCTGTATATCACTGCAACTATGTCTGATAAGGTATTATGGTTTTTTGGAAGACGATTGGAAAACCCTGATTGCAGAAAATATTGGGGAATTTATGGCATCTCAAATGGGGATGAAAGAGTTTGATAAAAAGTTCTTGAATGATTACGGACAAAGGGCAATGTCTCGTAGTTTTCATCTCCAACAGATTCTCAAATACCTCCAATACCGTAGATGGGAGCCAATTTTAGATGAGCCAATTATTAAAAAATGGCTTCTTGAACGGGGGATGGAACATGATAACGAACGGTGGCTGTTGGATAAACTGTGTCAAAAATTGCACTATGATAAAATCCTTCGCCCTGCCATTAATACCTTAGAAAGAATGGTGGGAAGTATTGGAGAGCGACTAAATGAGGAAACTTATCAGCGAATAATCTTCCTTTTGACTCCTGATTTACAAGAAAAACTGGATGAAGTTTTGGAATTTGATAAGATATTAAAAATGCCAATTCACCGCTGGCTTTGCTTACAACCTACGTCAAACACCGCAAAATCCATTAATCGCAGCGGCGAACCGTCAAACCCTTGATAAAATTGCCTATTTACAAGAAATGAAAGTATCATCTTGGGATGTATCGGCTATTCCCATCAACCGTAAGAAACGTTTAGCCAATATCGTTCGTAACAATACAAACTCCTATTTGCAAAGAATGAATCCTATCAAACGATACCCTTTAATGATTTGTTTTTTATGGGAAACCCTTTTGGACACAACCGACATGGTTTTAACGATGTACGGTGATTTTTGGCAACAAGCCATGAGTAGTGCCAAGAAGGAATTAGATGAATACCAAATAGGACTCGCCAAAATTCGTGGACGTGCTTGGGTAATGCTCATTAGCACGACTAAAATGGTCGTCAATGAGGAAATAGATAGCCCTGATTTACGGCAAATAATCTTTACCAATTATCCCAAAGAAGAACTCCAAGAAGCCCTCAATACTGTTATGAAAGGTTCGAGGGAAGAGACAGAACATACTCAACTTTATTTTCCATACAAACAATATGCTCGTTTTAAACAGTTTACGGTACATTTTTTTACTACCTTGACTTTTGAAATAGCTTTTGCCAAAGATTATTTCGGGAGTGGATTAAATTTATTGATTCAACTCCAACAAGGAAATAAACGTAAATTACCCAATGATGTTTC
>JAYUIP010000298.1:0-7549 GCA_043765945.1 Arcicella sp. | reverse complement strand
AAATTTGATAAATAAATCTGTAAAAATATTTAGTTATGTTAATGAAAATCTTGTTGGCAGTCGGTACGTTTTTTTTCATGGAAGCAGTGGCGTGGTTTACACATAAGTATATCATGCACGGGGTCATGTGGACGTGGCATAAATCTCATCACGTACATCACAATGAACCCTTAGAAAAAAACGACCTTTTTGCGATTGTTTTTGCGGTGGTTTCAATTACCACTTTTGCCTTGGGAACGTACGTTGAAGGGTTTTGGTTTTTGTTTTGGATTGGGCTTGGAGTTGCCTTTTATGGTGTATTTTACTTTGTTTTTCACGACGTAATTGTTCATCGCAGAATCAAAATAAAGTTTATTGCAAAACATCCCTACATGAAGCGAATTATGAAAGCTCATTACGTGCATCACAAGGTGCATACCCGTGAAGGTGCAGAGGCTTTTGGGTTCTTGTATGCTCCGAAGAAATATGAGTAGGCAGTTAGCAGTAAAAAAAGTGTCTATTTAGAATTAATAGTTCTAAATAGACACTTTTTTTTATTTGTATTTGTTGAATTTTACTTCCTGCTGCAAACTGAACACTGCCTATTTACTTCTGTTCCATCAATAATAAAAACATCTCTGCAGCGTGCCAGCCGTGGGTTGCACAAAGTTTTGATTGCGTGTAGGTTTGGTCAATCACATTCATGCCTAAATAATTGGCTGATTTGTTATCTGATTCCCACGAGAGAGGATAATCTACCAAAGAAACAATGGCTCTTTTCTGATTAAAAGTGTGGTCTTCTGCCCAAGTGAGATATGGAGAATTCAAACTGGTAACTTCATCAAATTGTCTTCCTCCCACATTCTGAGTTTTGAAATCTAACCAAAAAACGGGCGAATAATTATCATAAACTAATGGAATTTTGTAATTATCTGATATTCCAAGGGTCTTTAACCCAAATTTCATCCATTTTGTTTGATATACTGGATGAAAAGCATCATCGGTTTTTCCTTCAATATAATCACTATTTTTGTATCCATCTGCCTCTTCCAAAATCTTCTCAATAAGTGGGTGCCTGCTATCTGAAACCGCAGAAATGATATACAAGGCTTCCCCTAAATTATCAATTTCTGGACTTCCTTCAATACTTCTGTTATATGGCTCTTTTAGGTTTACTACCCAATTTGAAATGAGGTTTAAATTATTGGTTTGTTTCAAAACCATTGTCATCATAGCAGCGGTTCGATAATTAGTTTTTTGATAAACTAAGAAATTAGGTAATGGTAAACCTTCATCAACATTCATTAAAATTTCATGGTGCAAAACTCTTAGAACATTGGCGTATTTTTTACCCTCAAACGATGGCAAACTTAGGCGACTTTCTGCCATAATTACCTGCATATTATTCTCATAAATATAAACTCCTTGGGTATCTTCTTGAATATCAACGGATTTACCATTTTCAAGTTCAAGATGCACCAAGTATTCCGAAGGAACGATAATTGCAGTTTTTGCCTTCCAACGCCTAAGAGCTTTTCCTGTTTTAGCGTTATAAAGAACACCATCTTTATAGACCATTTTGAGACGGTCGCCCATGCCAAAAAACAAGAAATTAACCGATGGCAAATTTCTTCCGTTTGTATGTTCTTTTCTAAGAATTGATAAATTAACTCGATAGTTTTGAAGGGCTTTTTCGGCTTTTATTTGGGTGACTATCTGAGCATTTCCAATAAAATATGTAGCCGTAAAAATTAGGGTCAAATAAAATTGTTTCATGGGGGTTAGTGAATCCAAAAATTGTGGTTAAACAATACAAATGTAACATTTGATAATTTATTAGACAGGCTTTTTAGACGGAAAACACCCTCTGAACAATGGATTTAAGTGTTTATACTTAAATTCTTTCAATGTTTTGTTCCTTCACCAATGGCAGATTTTGGAATTTGAGAAACAATTGAGCTAAAACGATAATATCTTCACGACAGTATTGAGCTATTTTTGGCAGAGCATTTTCGATGTAATAGGTATGATTAACTTGGTCACCGCTGAGTTCGAATTTACTACTTGGTATATTAAAAAGGGCGGCTAATAATTCTAATGAAGTGTAGTGCTTTTTATCCCCAAATTTCCACATATCAAGCGTATCAAAGTGTGGAATTTCCCAAGGTTTTCGTCCAGAAATTTGAAGGGCTTTTGGAATGTCGATGTTGTTTATCAGCATCCTCCTACAAAGATAAGGATAATCGAATTCTTTTCCATTATGAGCACATAAAGATAATGTGGTTGGTTTATACTTTTTTTCAACTAATGCTTTAAATTCCCTCAAAATATCCTCTTCACCATCATTGCTGATGGATTTTACTTTCAGACATATTTCATCGTCGTCATTCCAATGAAAAAAGCCAGCACCGATGGTTACAATCTTTCCGTATTCAGCATAAATTCCTGCACGGTCGAAATAGAATTCTTCATCATTTAATTTATTAGGATTACTCAAAAAACTTGCCTTATGTAGCCACAGAGCTTTCATGCGATCAGAAAGACGGTTAAAATCTCCTTCCGCAGAAACCGTTTCGATGTCTATGAATAATAAATTTTTGGCGAGTTTTTTGAAGTCCATTCGTTTAGTTGTAAGGACGAATAACATTCGTCCGCTGTATAATTATGTACGATGGACGAATGCTATTCGTCCCTACCTCATTCATGCAAAACTCCTTCCAAATTTAAGTTTTCAATTAGAATCAAATTTTCTTCCCGAATACTGTCTGGCACGAAGATGAATTTTTTATCAAATATCTGATTACCAATATAATAACTTACCCAATATTCATTGTTTAAATGGAAAACGTCGGGCGTAATCATCTCAATTTTGATGATTACGCCCGCACCGCAATGTTCATGAAAATGACGTAATTCAGAGGTTTTTATTGGCTCACCATCTTTGCTAAATCCATAACCACGAGAAGTTACCAAAACCGTATCAATATCAGTCTTTGAACGATTGATTAAATAAACGTCCCACTCAGCTTCGTTAGCTTCATTGAAACTGCGAGCAATTGTAATCTTTATGCCTTCAACCACTGGAAATTCTATATCTTTTTTCATAATAAGTAGCCCCGAAGCGTCGGTCGTCCTAACCCCCGAAGGGGAACTTTGGAAGCGAATTTTCATTCCCCCTTCGGGGGTTAGGGGGCTGTGAATATCTCTTCTAAATTTTTTAACATTTTATCCGAAACCTCTTGAAAACCAAGCGGTTGCCCTAATTCTTTTTCCATGGATGTAACCTCTTTATCATCAATTCCACAGGGAACTATGTGATTGAAATAACTCAAATCAGTATTGACATTCAAGGCAAAACCGTGCATTGTTACCCAACGACTTGCCTTTACGCCCATCGCACAAATTTTCCTTGGGTTTTTAAGATTTACGTGGTCAATCCATACGCCTGTGAGTCCTTGAATACGTCCTGCATCAATGCCAAAATCTGCACAGGTTCTGATAACGGCTTCTTCCAAAAACCGCATATACTTATGAATATCGGTAAAAAAGTTCTCTAAATCCAGAATTGGATAGCCCACTAATTGTCCTTTGCCATGATAGGTAATATCTCCTCCCCGATTAATTTTGTAATACTTAGCATCGTATTTTTCTAAACCTTTCTCATCCAATAAAAGGTGTTCAGGTTTGCCACTTTTGCCCAAGGTATAGACATGAGGGTGTTCGCAAAAAAGAATATAATTAGGTGTATCTACTTGATTTTCAGGTACTAATTTTCTATTTTCAAGTTTAATTGCTACAATTTCGGCATGAAGTTTTTCTTGATAATCCCAAGCCGTCTGGTAATCTATCAACCCTAAATTTTGGAATATTGTGGTTTTATTCATTGTATATCGGTGAACGGTACACGGTAAAAAGGTAAACGGATTGTTAAGAATTTACTACGTTTATTTTCTGTCTAAAATCAACAAAAATCATTCAAAAATCATTCAAAAAAACGTTATTTTATGATATGACCGTTTACCTTTTACCGTTCACCTTTTACCGTTAAAAAATTCCCCTTAAAATCAACCTCTTTTTTATGAAATGGGTCAATGATTTTATCAATTAAATCAGCTAAAATTGCACGAGTGATTGGTTGATTTCTGTTAGGATAATTTTTCATGATGGATTGCAAATAATCAGCAGGAACGGGTTGTATTTTAGTAAGAATCTCAAAGGCATCATCCGCTACTAATTTCTCTGACATTACTTGCTCATTTGCTTGCATTTTCAGGTTCGGATAAATGACTTTTAAAGCATTTATTACCTCTCCATTAGTCATCACAGAATCTGGATAAAACCACGTTTGATTAGACCATTTGTTGTTTTTGCCTTCTCCTTTCAAAATTCCCGTTGTTCCAATTCGTTGGATGGCTTCAAAGTTTGGATGTTCGGGTTTTACGTCTAAAAATGGCAACAAATATGCCTTCGACTTCAAAAGATTATCTTGCACTTTTCTAATAGAAACCTGGCGTGGTGAAATTTTTTCTTGCACACACAAGGCAGCCAACGCACCCGCCGCTTGACCAATGCCAATCACCACGGGTTGAAGACGACTCGCACCATTCACAATATTTGAAACCGAGATAGATTTCTCCGCAACTATTAGATTATCAACACCTTCTGGAATTAAACTACCCAACGGAATACTAAACGAAGGCACTGGAACGAAGTATAAATCGGGTGCATTCGTATTTTTACCGTGATGTTGATCAACTGGATAATCTCCAACGGCAATTCCTGTTCTGTATAAAGGTTCAGCTTGGTCGTAGGGCTTTTCCAAATGGTTCATATTGGGACGAGCCAGTCCGTGAATTCTTCTACTTTCACGATGATAAGGTATCAACGGCAGTTTATCTTCCGTCTGAAATTCGTCTGATAATCCTAAGGTTTTCCACCCTAATTCTGTTTGCATAAAATAGACAAAACCTAAGGTGTGTTCCTTCGCTTTTTTAACGGCTTCTTGCCGTTGAGCATCATTCATTTCAACCATATTTACGTAGAAATCATTGCCATTTATGGGCCAATTTATCATGAATTTTCCGTTCTGAATTTGACCGTAGGTTATCATTTTATCACAATCCCAGAGGCGTTCCATTTTCTTATCAGGACATAATTTCTCACAAGCACAAACAAAGTCTTCTTTTTTGTAATTTGCTGGTTTATTAATAGTTACATCTCGATTATATTCTTTCAAAACCGCAACATACGTCAAATCCTGTACAATATTATTGGCTTTTTTAGGAGCAATTTTTTCGTTGTAAGTAGCTTTTGATTCCATACCAATATCATATTTTACACCTACTTTTGCAGCAACATCACCCAACTCGGTTCCATCAATCAAAATCTTGGCATTTATGGTGATATCATCCGAAAAATCTACCATCCAGCCTTCTGATTTTTTCTTAATATTTAGCATTTTTACCGAAGAAATCACACTCAAATTCTTCTCTTTCGCACACATCTGTCGCAAGATTTTTTGAGCAACGGCTGGTTCAAACATCACTTTACTAACCCAACCCGAAGCCAATGTTTCTTCACTTCCATAATGTTTAATTAATTCGTTCCGAAACTCCGCCCAAAGTCCTGATGGCAAGCTGTGATTTCCGTCAATGGCACTCACACCCGCCGAAGTCATCATGCCCCCAAGCCAAGCAGTTTCCTCCACAATAATGGTCTTTGTACCCATGCGTGCCGACTGAATTCCTGCCATGGTTCCGCTGGTTCCTCCACCAACAACCAAAACATCAGCATTGAACCTGCTTTTGTCAGAATAGGCATTTTTTAATGATAAAATAAGAAAAAATAAACTTAAAATGGTTTTCATGGCATAAAAATTGTTTAATCATTCATGTATTTTGACTTTTTTTAGTCAAATTTGCAAGTAAGGAAATTGATATTAAGCATCCAGTAAAGTTTAGTTGGCAATTGGTGGTAAAAGAAATACTTAATCATCACTGCCTTTTTAAAACTGCCTACTAATCACTGCAATTACCAATAATACCCTTAGCCACAAATCCTTTTGTTTTTTTAATACGTCCTCAATTTGTAAGATTATGTTAAAACACACGTTTATCCTTATTTTAATTGCTAATTTGTTAATCACCACTAAAATTTTCACACAAGACTTCAAAGGAAAGGCAACTTCTTATCTTTCAGAGGCTTATGGAGATACTACAACTTCGGGTGATATTTTAAATGCAAACACTTTCACGGCTTCGCATGATTACTTTCCAATTGGGACGGTAATTGACATCGTAAATCTAAAAAATAAAAAGGTAATTCAAGTAATTATTAACGATAATGAAATATCAGATGATGATTTGATGTTAGAATTTACCGATGCTGTTGCTCATGCTTTGGGTATGCGTTCACAAGAAACGATTGATATAAAATTATCGGTTGTTAATTGGGGAAAAAATCAAGGTAATATTGCAATCAATTCCAAGAAAGATCCAGATTTTAAAGTTGATTTTCGCAAGTATGATTATGTAAAACCAACCGAGCAAAAAAAGAATTGAGTAAACGGTTAATTTATTGATAATCAATTAATTAAATGCTATTTTTCAGTTTAATAAAAATATTTATTACAACAAAAAAGTCCATTGAACGTTAATTCAATGGACTTTTTTTGTCATTACTGATGAAAATTTGTCAGTAATATATTACTTTTGAATCTCAATAATAGATTCCTAACTTTACTAAATATAGCTAACATGAATTTTATAAAAACATTATCCGCTTTTGCTTTTGTTTGCTTGCTAAGTTTTAACCAATTATTTGCTCAAGAAGAATATACACAAGAAGCCAGTATATATGGGATTGGAAGGTACGGCAAAAAAATGGCAAATGGTGATTATCTTAGTAGCCGTCACCGCACTTGTTCACATGAATTTTTGCCAATGGGTTCGTTGATTGAGATTACAAATTTGGTTAATAAACGTGTTGAGGTGGTTGAAGTAAACGGCATAAGCCAAACAACGGGCGTAGAATTGACGCACAGTGTGGCTCATGATTTAGGTTTAACTGGAGCAAAGAGAGCCAATGTGAAGGTTTTGGTGGTAAGAAGAGCAGAGGAAAATATCACTTATTCTTCAACGCCTACAACGGAACAACGTCCAGTTACGAATAGTAAAAGAATTACTTACGGAAGTCAGACGGCAGTTGAAACGATTCCAGTTTTCACAAATCCAGAGCCAGAGGTTGAGAAAGTAGAGAAGAAAAGAAATTATGAATTTAAAATGGATTTCCCTCAGCATGAACGAGTTACGGATGCTTCGCAATTGAAAACTGCGGTGAAAATGGATTCAGTGATTAAGAAAAAAGAGACGGTTATTAAATTGGATACTGAGGAAAAACAAAGCCGCCCAATTCCGACTTTGAAGATGAAGGTTTATGATAATTAAATCTTTAACACAAGATAAAAAAATCGGTCGTTGAAATAAATTTCTACGACCGATTTTGGTTTCCACCGACCATGGATTTGTGAAACTCATAGAACGAGCAAGACGCTCTGTGTGAATATAGGTCG
>JAYUIP010000297.1:0-7550 GCA_043765945.1 Arcicella sp. | reverse complement strand
GGTCATCATCCGATGTTATTCGAGATTTAACGGGCTATGCTCCACCCATTAGAACGATGTTAATTGAAGATAAAGTATTGATTGTTAAGGTATTAAATGATAGTCTTGAAAAATCAGGACTAAAAGCTGGAACAGAAATATTAAGCATTGATAAAATCCCAGTTAGAGAATATGCAAAAAATGTTATGCCTTATCAGAGTAGTTCGACAGAGCAAGATTTGATACTTCGTACTTATACTTACAGTCTTTTAAGAGGTAATAAAGACCAAGCCGTTGAATTAGAATTAAAAGATATTAACGGTAAAATCTATACCAGAATATTCCCCAGAAAAGGTTACACAAAGCCCAAAATGAACGAACCTTTTGAATTTAAAATTCTTCCGAATAAAGTGGCATATTTTGCCATTAATGAGTTTGAATCTGATAAGTCAAAGCATAAATTCATGAGTATTTTTGATACACTTGCCAACACGACTGCATTAATTTTGGATGTGCGTAGAAATGGTGGAGGTAACACGGATTTCTCAATTTTGAGCTGTTTAACGGACAAGCCAATCAAAAATGCCCAAGAATTTGTCCGTAAATATGTGCCAACTTATCGGGCTTGGGGGAACGAAGAAGGCATTGTTTGGCAACAAGAACCGCAAGGAGAAAGTGCTCCAAATGGAAAAAAGTTATACACAAAACCTGTTATCCTATTGATTAGTCCACAAACGTTTTCTGCTGCTGAGGACTTTGCTGTGGCTTTTGATAGCATGAAACGTGGTAAAATGATTGGGGAAGCTACGGGCGGAAGTACAGGTCAACCACTGATGATTACATTACCTGGAAGTTTAATGGGACGAGTATGTAGCAAACGAGATTTATATCCAGATGGAAAAGTTTTTGTGGGTGTAGGCGTTCAGCCTGACATAAAAATTAGTCCGAAAGTGGCGGATGTAATTTCTGGTAGAGATACTGTTTTGGAAGGAGCTTTGGAATATTTAAAACAGCAAAAATAATTTCCCAATATTAAATGTAAAAAACCTTCTGAAAATAAATCAGAAGGCTTTTTTAATAAAAATCTATCAACTATGCCGAACATCAAACATCGAAACACGAACAACGAAATCAAGCCAATTTTCCTCTCAAAACACACTCATCACGGTCTGGACCTGTTGAAATAAAGTTGATTGGTAGTGCTAATTTCTCTTCCAAAAACGCAATATAAACTGATAATTCCGTTGGTAATTCCTCAAACTTTCTGAATCCTTTCAATGAACAATGCCATCCTTTCAAGGTCTCGTACACGGGCGTAACGATGGTGTCCGTCATGTCGTAAGGCAATTGTTCAGTGATGGTTCCGTCGGGTAATTGATAGGCAGTGCAAACGTCAATTTCTTCAAAAATATTCAACACATCTGCCTTCATCATGATTAATTGCGTTACGCCATTAATCATCATGGCATATTTCAACGCAGGTAGATCTATCCAACCACAACGTCTTGGGCGACCCGTTGTTGATCCAAATTCTCTTCCTTCTTGACGCATCCTTTCACCCACTTCATCCATCAATTCCGTTGGAAACGGACCAGAACCCACACGAGTAGCATAAGCCTTGAAAATTCCGTAAACTTCACCAATATTTTTAGGTGCAACACCCAAGCCCGTACAAGCACCCGCCGTAACGGTATTTGAAGAAGTTACGAAAGGATATGAACCAAAATCAACATCTAATAACGACCCCTGAGCTCCTTCCGCCAAAATGGTTTTATTATCAGTAAGTGCTTGATTTACAACGTATTCTGAATCTACCAATTGAAACGTTTTCATAAATTCAACGGCTTCAAAGAACTCTCTTTCAGCACTTTCAAGGTCGAATCCAAATTTATAAACACCCAAAATTCCTTTGTGAATAGCAACTAACTTATCATATTTTGCCTTAAAATTCGGAGAAATCATATCACCAACTCGCAAGCCCTGACGAGAGATTTTATCGGTATAAGTTGGTCCAATTCCTTTCAAAGTTGAACCAATTTTGGCATCACCTTTGGCTTTTTCATAACATGCATCCAACAAACGGTGCGTTGGTAAGATGATAGAAGCCTTTTTGGAAATCTCTAAATTTTCGAGAATATTGAGGTTGTATTTTGCTAATCCATCAATTTCTTTCTTGAAAATTATTGGGTCAAGCACCACGCCATTGCCAATAATATTCTGAACTTCCGAACGGAAAATCCCCGAAGGAATTTGGTGCAAAACGTGCTTAAATCCGTCAAATTCAAGGGTATGCCCTGCATTTGGACCGCCTTGAAAACGAGCTACTACTTGATAACGAGGAGCTAAAACATCAACGATTTTACCCTTCCCTTCGTCTCCCCACTGCAAACCCAACAAAACATCTACTGCCATTTTATTTTTTAGAATTCCCCAATCGGGGGTTATGAAATTTCAAAGGTGCAAAGATAAACAATCTGAAAAGAAAATATTTATTTTATCACTCTGTCCATTAATAAATCTAATCGAAACTCGAAATTATCCTCTGTGATTTGGTAATAGGCGGATCGCACACGGATTAGACATGGATTTAAAGGATTTTTTAGAAAAAATCCTTTAAATCCATGTCTAATCCGTGTGCCAATAATCTCACACCATTTCACGTTTTTCTACCACCATCGCTTTCTTAAATTCACAGTCGGTTTTCGTACATGAACCATAAAAAATCAAGGAATGGTGCACTACATTAAACTGCAACATCTCGCCAACCATGTTCTGAATTCCTTGCACCCGTGGGTCGCAAAATTCTGTAACATGGTGACAATCAGTGCATATCAAGTGGTCATGTTGTTTACGACCATACGATTTTTCGTATTGTGCTTGATTCCCTCCGAACTGATGTTTTGATACTAAATCACATTCAACCAAGACATCAAGGGTATTATAAACCGTTGCCCGAGATACTTGATATTTTTTGTTTTTCATGGAAATATACAATTCTTCCACATCAAAATGGTCGTCACGAGAATAGATTTCCTCCAAAATCGCAAAGCGTTCAGGCGTTTTGCGAAGCCCCTTGTTTTCAAGGTAAGCCGTAAATATTTTCTTGACTGAATCTATGTTCGATTGTGGTAGCATATTTTATGAAACGGTAGTCCTTTAATTTGGACTAATTCTACATTATGACACAAAATAAATCAATTTTATTGAAAATGTTAGTTTAAAATAAATTTTACAAATGGATACTTCTATATTTTTGACTACTAATCCGCTTTATCTGCCTATTTTAGCATAGATAAAGCGGATTAGTGTTAGATAAATTGCTTTATCTATGTATATTTGTGTAGATAAAGCAGGTTATGATGGAACAAATCGTAGGAAGACATAAGCAAATAGTTCAATTGAAGGAAGCATTAACTTCTGATAGATCTGAAATGATTGCCGTTATTGGAAGAAGAAGAGTTGGTAAAACATTCTTGATTAGGAATATTTATGAAACTAATATTTCTTTTGAATTAACTGGCGTACAACACGCAAATCAAAAAGAACAAATACTGGTTTTTCTGGCTCAATTAACAAGGCATTTCCCCTTATTTTATATAAAAGAGAAGCCAAAATCTTGGATTGAAGCTTTTGCACTTTTAAGCCAAGCACTTGAAAAACAAGAGTTTACAGAAAAGAGAGCCGTGTTTATTGATGAATTACCTTGGCTCGGCACAAAACGTTCCGACTTTTTGAAGGGATTGAGTTGGTTTTGGAATAGCTGGGCTACAAAACAGAATATAGTGGTGGTAATTTGTGGTTCGGCGGCTTCGTGGATGATTGAAAAAGTAATTAATGATCGAGGAGGGCTTCATAATAGAATCACAAAATTAGTGTATTTATATCCTTTTACGCTTGCAGAAACGGAGGAATTTCTGGTTACTCGCAGGGTAAAATTAAGTCGTTATCAGATAGTTCAGTTGTATATGACAATGGGCGGAATCCCAATGTATCTTGACCAACTAAAATCTGGGTTATCGGCGGTACAAAATATTCAGAAAATTTGCTTTGAGCGTGACGGATATTTAAGGCAAGAATTTGATAGGTTATTTTCTTCATTATTTGATAATTTTCAAAATCATGTAGAGGTCGTTAGAGCATTGGCAAATAAGAAAATAGGGCTTACTCGTAATCAAATTATTGAAGTCACCAAGTTCACGAATGGTGGAATGCTTACGACCATACTTAATGAACTTTCCCAATCTGGTTTTATTGGTATATATAGTGGATATGGCAAAAAAAGTAGAGAAAGTATTTATCGCCTTACCGATGATTATTCACTGTTTTACCTGACTTTTTTGGAATCGCTTGGCGAAAATACAAATGCTGACTTTACCAGACTTAGTGAGTTGCCCAAATGGAAAGCGTGGAGTGGTTACGCCTTCGAGAATGTATGTTTATATCACATTGACCAAATACGTGAAAGCCTGAGTATCAAGGGGATATATTCTACAACGTCTTCATTTTTTGCCCTTCCGAAAGATGGTCTGTCGGGTACTCAAATTGATTTGATTATTGACCGAAACGATAATTCCATCAATATTTGTGAAATAAAATTTAGCGAAGAAGATTACTTGGTAACGAAAAAAGATATTGACAATATTAGTATAAAAAAACAGGTTTTTAGACATCATTCCAAAACTAAAAAGCATCTTTTTACCACGTTAATTACTACATTTGGTGTGGTAGAAAATGCCAATAAGATTAATTATATTGACCAAGTTATAACGATGGAGGGCTTGTTTAGGGGGTAATTTTACCCGTGGTTAGAGAGTCTCCTCTGACAAATTAGCGACAGCACAGTGGATTAAAATTATTGTTATATAGCATTGAAAATCAATTGTTTACTGTTCACGTTTTTGCTTTCGCCAGTTGGTTGGTGGAGACACCAACCACGGATGTAAAATTGCTCACGAATTCATTCTACAAAATACAAGGCATTATGTATTAATTAACGATAAACATTACTAATAATGTAACTCCTACTAATGTTCCATAAAATATTATCTGTGTTATTGAAAATATACTATGAAGCCAACTATTTTTGGTAGAATCCATAATTTTTGCATTCATATCGAAATCTATTTCAGATTCATTTATTTGTCTAACTTTGTTGTATAAATCTCTGTACTTTCTTTCTTGACTCAAATAATACCCATCTAAAACCCAAAATAAAGGAGTAGATATATAAGTAATCAATACATATCTATTATTAAAGTCCTTCGCATATTAAAGTCCTTCGCAGCAAGTGCAAATAAAGCGGCTACCAAAGTTACAGACCAACCTCTTAGAAAGAACGAATTGACATTCATACGAGTAATTACAATCTGAATAAATTCAAGATGTTTTATCTTATTTTCCATATTATCTGTTTAGCCAATCTACTAATGTTATACTATTTCTTGTTCCATTTATTGCCAGATCTAAAACATAATAGCCCTTTGGGACATAATTTTTACTTTCGTTATACTGTAAATCATTATCAAATACGTATTCAATTGAAGGATAAATTTGCATATATTCAGAACCTGAATAACTTTGATTGTCATTTTTTATTGGAAATAGAGCAATATTTTTCATATATTTTTGCGAATCGCCATATCCCAATTCCCAATTACACCATTTAGACGCAATTGCACCCTCAGTTGCTAAAAAAATAAATTTTTGATTATCTCTTATTTTTTGCTTTATTCGAGAAGCGGTAATACCACTTGTTTCTTTTGGCATTTCTTCATCTTGCCAATCTACATATACATCAACTTCTAATAATTTTAAAAGGCTTATTGTTGCATCTAATTCTTCGATTTCGTTGTGTTTGTGAGATAAGAAAATTGTTACTTTATTTGATTTACTTTCTGAATGAAATTCACTTAAACTTTCTGTAATACTTTTTTGGAAAGTTCTGGTTCTATTTCTAAATCCAGTAAGTTGTGATTTTGTTAAAATGCTCATCTAATAATTTATTTATGTTGAAATTGTAGTAAAACTAAATGGTAATAAAATAATTGATTTTGATTCGCTTATCCTTAAAAAAAATACTAAAATATATCTCACTCCCCACGTTCCACCTCAATCACTCCCTCCACTTGTTCCAAAGAATTCACTAATTTCTCTAAATGAATTGTATCGCTCACCATCAAGGCAATTTTTCCTTCAAAAATTCCTTCTTTTACACCAATGGAAAGGCTTTGAATATTCACTTTTAATTCCTGAGAAATCATTCTGGTTACATCGTTCATGAGTCCCATTCTGTCCATGCCTCTAATCACTAAATGAGCCAAAAACGACATTTGAATCTGACTCGTCCAGAAGGCTTTCATCACTCTGTCCCCGTGTCTGGAAAGTAATTCCGTTGAATTGGGGCAAGATGTTCGGTGGATTTTTATGCCTTCGTTGATGGTTACAAACCCAAAAACATCATCACCCGCAATGGGATTACAGCACTTTGCCAGCGTGTAATCAATCTTATCCATGTCTTCGCCAATCAGAATTCCATCGGCATTTTTCTTATCCCCGTGCAGTTTTTTCAGCTCCTTCGTAACTGATTTCAAATCCGTTAAAGGCTCTTTGATTGACTTGGCTTCTTGCTTGCGTTCATGAGCCTCACGGTCTGATTTCCAACGTTTTAACTCGTCTAACTGCACATATCCTTTCCCAAAACGATAGAACAAATCATTGGAATCTTTGGCGTTGAAATAGGCTCGTAATTGGTTGGTAACTTCCAACGTCAAAGGTGAAATGCCCAACACTTTCAAACGATGTTCAATCATATCTCGCCCCATCACCACGTGCGATTTATTGGCCTCTTTAATGTAATCCTTAATCCGAGATTTTGCCTTGGTCGTCACCACAAACTTCAACCAATCTTCCGAAGGTTTTTGCTTCGGCGAGGTCATACATTCAATAATATCTCCAGTTTTGATTTTGTGACTTAACGGAACGAGACGATTATTTACCTTCGCTCCAATACATTTCGCTCCAACTTCCGTATGAATTTCAAAAGCAAAATCCAACGCCGTTGCCCCTTCTTTCAGTACGACTAACTTTCCTTTTGGGGTATAAACAAAAACCTCTTCATTATACAAACTACTCCGAATATCATCCACCAAATCAACCGCCGATTGAGATTTATCATTAGAATCCAAAGCCTCCCGAATCTGGCTTAACCACGATTCAAAGGCGGTATTTGTTCTCGTATCGTTCCCTTTATATTTCCAATGAGCGGCAAAGCCTTTCTCAGCAATTTCATCCATTCGTATGGTACGAATCTGCACTTCCACCCAACGCCCACGCTTGCTTCCACCCATTACGGTCGTATGCAAAGACTCGTAACCGTTTGATTTTGGGGTAGATATCCAGTCTTTCAAACGGTCGGGATTGGGTTTATAATGGTCGGTAACCATGGAATAAACCGCCCAACAAGCCGCTTTTTCTTGTTCCGTCGGTACGTCCAAAATTACCCGAACCGCAAAAAGGTCATAAATTTCCTCAAAGGGTGTGTTATTCTTTTTGAGTTTGTTGTAAATCGAATA
>JAYUIP010000296.1:0-2684 GCA_043765945.1 Arcicella sp. | reverse complement strand
TTGAAGCAGTCCAAGAAAAAGATATACGAGAAGTGTTCAGACTAACTAATTGCAAATTTGTTGGAATCGTTGGCTTCTCTGTATCGCCAATCGTTTGTCCACAGTCGGGAGGAATGTTCTTAATTCTTTCCGTTGAAAGCCCGTGAGCATCAGTAACAGTCAATTTTACTTGATAAAAATATACTTCGTTTTCGCAAGGCAACGGCGACATCGTGACGGAACTACTTTGTGCATAACTGATAGGATTTGAATGAAAATGTGTGTTATGATGTAAACTTGTCTCCCATTTAAAATTCAATTGTTCTGTTGGTGTTTGAACATCCGAGACAACTGCTTGGAGTGCAACAGATATAGTATTAGTATTGACATAAACATCCATATTTTCAACCGTAGTCGAATTAATGACGGGAGGAGTATTATTAACAGAGACAACAAGAAATGCACTATTGGTTTGATTTTCACTATCAGTCACCGTTAAAGTAACATCATAACGAATTGGGCTTGAATTAGGGCTTGTGAAAACATGAATAGGATTTGCACTTGTTGAGGGAGAAGAACCATCACCAAAATTCCAAAGATAAGTTAAAGTACCTCCTTCTGGATCGGTTGATTGATTTCCATTGAATTGAACCGTCAAAGGACTTACGCCATATTTTTTATCTTGGGTTGCTTTTGCAATGGGCGGTTGGTTGCCCAAATCGTATTTCACTTCCCTGATTGAACCGCCATAAGAGGCATAATACAAATAACCATTTACTGGATTAATTGCCATGCCCGTTACGCCCAAAGCATTCGTTAAAAAATTATGTGATTGTGTGGGTTCGTTGTTTGCGTTCATCGTGAAACCGTGAATCCAGTTCTTATCGGCATCTTCACCGTTATTAAAGTTACCGTGGAAATAACGCCCTTGATATTCGGCTGGAAAATTTGTTCCTTCATAAAAAATCCCTCCAATTGAACATCCGCCGTTGAAACCATCACCAAAAATTGCGTTTGGTGCTGATGTACCAATTTCTTTTATGATTGAATTAACGTAAGCACGGGCGGGTAAACCTCTAAAATCTATAACGGGGCGAATGTGATTAGTAGAATTTACGGATACAATAAATTCGTCTCTTCCGAAAGGTATTCCTACAACAGGATTCACTAATTCCTCCATTCCCTCAAACCAGGGCCAGCCAAAATTTTGTCCGCCCATAGTGACAACATTAATCTCTTCTTTTCTGAAACTTCCAACCTCACCCACGTAAATTGTCCCAGGATTTCCCGCCGATGGGAGATGTTCGCCCGTATTGGGTTTTAAGGTCATTCTGAATGGATTTCTCATACCCATTGCCCAAACTCTTGACTTGGCTGCTCTTGGATTTGCGGCATTATAAAATGGATTACTCGGAATTCCATCGCCCGTAAGTGGGTCAATTCTAATAATTTTGCCACTTAAACAATTCACCATTTGTGTTCGCCATGAACCAACGTTTTCATTTTCATTGATAGAAGTTGTCAGCGTATCATCTGATTTTAAAATTCCATCAGTTAGTGCTTGATTGTAAAAAGTAGTCGAGTCTGAACCAGGGTCTGAATTTGTGGCAGAAGATTCACCACAGGAAGCCAACAACGTGCCGTCAGTTCCAAAAATTAAAGAACCCGTATTATGAGAATCGTGAATAAAAGGAAAGCCATCGGTTGGTGAGTTGCCAAGAATAACCAAACGACTATTTGGAATTATAGAACTAAAAGTTGAAGTATTAATGGTATATCGAGTAATTCGCCCAATGGAAGCGGCAAGATGTTCATCTACAAGAGGATTATAGGAAGATGTCCCAAAATTCATTAAATGATGTCTGTCAACTTCATAAAGCAAATACATATAACCATTCGATAAAAAATTTGGGTGTAAGGCAAACCCTTTTAATCCAGAATCCGTAGCAGTATTCACTTCGTCACTAATGTTCAGAATTTCATGCCAAACACCGTCCAGAGTTCTGCAATACAGTTTTCCATCTTTTTGCCATGCAAATGCACGCCCAGAAGCATCGAAGGTAATTCCATTAATTCCTTCAAAACCACCTTGATATTCATTGTTTTGAAAACCAGATGGTTGCTGGGCATGACTTTTAAAACTCGCTCCAAAAAAGAGGAAAAGAAGAATCGTGGTTTTGTAAATGGAGTATGTTAGTGTTCTTTTTAATAAAATTAAGTAAGAAATTTTATTCATAACTTTTACATTAGAAGTTGAATTTTACACAAAATAATCATATAACCTCGACAAAATACGTAATAAACTTTAATTTTATTTTTTGTTAGTTGGAATAGATTACATACAAATCTTTCCAACTATTGCGTTTGACACTATTAAATCAAAAACGTTTAAAATAAATTCGTCTGAATGAACTAAATTTGTAAATAATTCAGTTTCTGAATTTCGATGTTCGATAGTCGTTGCGACCGTCGCACGGTTCGATTTTCGGACATCGAACAACAAACATCGAATCAAAACCCAGTATAATGATAAATTACATCACCAAAGCCGTTACCAAAATGTTCGGTACGAAATCGGATCGAGATATTAAGGAATTGATGCCTTATGTTGAGAAAACCAACGCTGAGTATTCAAAACTGCGTAACCTTTCAGACGAACAACTTCGTCAGCAAACTGCTGAATTAAAAGAGATTATCCAGAAAAA
>JAYUIP010000295.1:0-2685 GCA_043765945.1 Arcicella sp. | reverse complement strand
AGAAAATGCACCAAATGGGATTATCTCATTCGGATTTATCCTACAACAACGTCTTGGTTGACCCCGTAACAAAATCCGCCTGTATGATTGATTTGGACGGTTTAGTTGTGCCAGGGTTATACGCTGCGGAGGTAATTGGAACGGCTGATTTTATTGCTCCCGAAGTGTTGGCAACTAAACATTTGAATAAAACCGACCCCAACCGTAAACTCCCTAACCGTTTAACCGACCTTCATGCTCTTGCGTGTTTGGTGTATATGTATCTCCTTCACAGACATCCACTCAAAGGGGGGAAAGTGCATGATTTGGACACGGAAAAAGATGATTTACTTTCGATGGGTGAAAAAGCCTTATTCATTGAACATCCCACGGATGCCACTAATAGACCCAAAATGAATCAGATTTCAAAGTGGGATGTTTATTGGTCGGATATCAACAAACTGCCCTACACCATCACAGGACCTTATTTGAAAGAACTTTTTGACCAAGCGTTTATCAAAGGACTGCACAATCCTAATGAACGCCCCAATGCGGATATGTGGGAACAAGCACTGTTGAAAACAACCGATTTGATGCAACCGTGCAGTAATTCAACTTGTGAGCAAAAATGGTACGTTTTCGATAATTCCACCACGCCCCGCTGTCCATTTTGCGGAACGGCACACAAAGGAACTTTACCCGTTTTGGATTTGTACTATGAATTCAAGCCCACCATTTGGCGACCTGAAAATCATCGCTTGATGGTTTATCACAATCAATATCTCTTTCAATGGCACGTCAATCGGAATATTCCAAGAAATGAACGCTTGACGACAGCCCAAAAAGAACCCGTTGGCTATTTTACTTTTCACAATAACGCTTGGGTTTTGGTTAATCAAAAACTAACGGGATTAAAGGATTTAACGGAAGATAAAATGATTGGAATTAATGAAATGGTGGAACTAACGAATGGCAAAAAACTATTGTTATCCAAAGAAGATGGTGGGAGAGTAGTGGTTATCACCATGGCAAATCAACCGTAAATATCGAATTTAACAATTAACTTCTGTAATTAATCAATTGAATATCAAATACTTAAAACATGAATGAAATAATTGAACACATTGGCGTACTTTGGCAAGACATCATTAGCCATCCAGGCACATCACTTGCCATTATTGGAAACTTAATTATCATTGAAAGTCTATTATCCGTTGATAATGCCGCTGTCTTGGCAACGATGGTAATGGATTTACCGAAAGAACAACGTGATAAAGCCCTAAAATATGGCATCTGGGGAGCGTATTTTTTCCGAGGATTAGCCATGATTTTTGCGGCAATTCTTATTAAAATATGGTGGTTGAAGCCTTTGGGAGGACTTTATCTCTTATATTTAGTTTTCGACTGGTGGAAAAGTAAAAAAACAGTTACGGAAGACGACGATACCATTGACAAAGAAAGCAATTGGCTTTATAAAATGACGGTTGGTTCTTTGGGAACATTCTGGGCAACCGTTGCCTTGGTAGAATTAATGGATATGGCGTTTTCAATTGATAATGTTTTTGCAGCCGTGGCTTTTACACCCAACATTATTTTGGTTTGTATCGGGGTATTTATTGGAATTTTAGCGATGCGATTTATTGCTCAATGGTTTGTGACTTTGATGGAAAAATATACTTTCCTTGAAACCGCTGCTTTTGTGGTAATTGGCATTTTAGGTATAAAATTAGTGCTTTCGTTATATGAACATTTCTATCCAGAAAGTGTGGTAAGCAAGGTTTTACAAAGCCATTCAGCTGATATTGGTATTTCCATATTAACGGTAAGTATTTTCTTTATTCCGATATTGACCTCATTATTATTTAACGTTCCGAAGGTAAATAAGTAAGCCTAATTCACATTTATTATAACAAAAAAGTCGCTCCTAATGAAGCGACTTTTTTGTTATATATTTAATAATCAGATGATTAATGACTTTTTTAGTTCAATCAAAATTCATATCAAGACACATCATGGAACCTTTTAATTTTTTATTAATCTTAAACATTAAAAAATCCTCTTTTAGTTTTTCATTAAATTAATTTATCTTTATCTACTAACTTTGTCAGATTATTAATCTATCCACAAATCCATGCTGTACTATTTATTTAATTACTTAGACAAACAATTCGATTTTCCTGGTGCGGGGCTTTTTCAGTTTATCACTTTTAGGGCTTTTGCCGCCACTGTGACTTCCTTGGGAATTGCTGCTATCTGGGGAAAAACAATTATTAACCTTCTTAGAAAATTACAAATCGGTGAAGATATTCGTGACTTAGGTTTAGAGGGTCAAATGCAAAAAAAAGGTACACCAACCATGGGTGGTTTTATTATACTTTTGTCCTTGCTTGTGCCAACTTTATTGTTCGCTAAATTACATAATATTTACATTATTCTTTTGCTGGTAACTGCCATTTGGTTGGGTTGTGTAGGCTTTTTAGATGATTATATTAAAGTATTTAGAAAGAATAAGGATGGACTTTCGGGTAAATTTAAGATTGTTGGGCAAATTGGTTTGGGCTTGATTGTGGGTTTAACAATGTGGTTTAATGACGACATAAAAGTACGTTTTTATGAGAAGGCAAAAATTGCCGCAAATATTGGAGAAGTACAAAAATTCACGGATTCAAAAGCCTTAATTTCAACGCTTCCTTTTCTTAAAAATAA
>JAYUIP010000294.1:0-7613 GCA_043765945.1 Arcicella sp. | reverse complement strand
TCAAAACTATACAAAGTTTATCAAATATCCAACATATCCATTGGACTTTTTATTTGGTCAAAACCTTTGGTCGTAATATGGGTGTATATTTCAGTTGTCTTTGAGTTGGCGTGTCCTAATAAATTCTGAATATACCTCAAATCAGTCCCATTTTCCAGAAGATGTGTCGCAAAACTATGTCTTAGTGTATGAACACTCACATCTTTTGTTATGCCAGCCTTCTTGACTGCCGCTTGAAATATATTTTGGATACTTCGGACCGAATATTGTTCGCCTTTTTTCAAACCTTCAAACAACCAAATTGTGGGTCTGTATTCCCTGTAATATTGCCTGAGTAATAAAAGCGTTTTTTCAGAAAGAAGCGTATATCTGTCCATCCTACCTTTGCCTTGTTCAATCCTGATTTGCATACGGTCTGAATCTATATCCTTAAATTTCAAGTTGATAGACTCACTAATTCTTAGTCCTGCCGAATAAATGGTCATCAAAATTGCTTTATGTTTGATGTTTTCGGTAAGTTTAAAAACTTTGATTACTTCCTCCGTACTCAATACCGACGGTAAAGCTTTTTCTTTGGAAGGACGGTCGATAAAATAAAATTTACGTTGTCCTCCCAACACTTTTTCGTAGTAAAACTTAATGGCATTAATTGATAAATTCTGATAGGTAGTTGATATTTTCCGTTCAATTACTAAATACCTTAAGAATTTAATAATCGAAGGCTCATCAATTGTTTTGAGGTCTTGTGTAGGAAAATAGTTAATAAATTCTTGAAATAAACTGACATACGTTTTAATGGTTTTGGGGCTGTAACGCAACTCTAAAAGTTTGAGGCTGTATTCTTCTGGACAATACCTATAATTTGGAATATCAAAAGGAGAAATTCGTTGTATTCTATTGGTTTCTTCCTTCTGTTCTTCAAATTTGTAAACGAGATTTAAAGCCGCAATTGTTCTCTTTATTTCTTCTAAAAATTGTTCTGAATAGGGAATTCCCCACCATTTATTTCTACTGTCCCATGTATGATATGGGATAGATTTAATGTGTTTTATTAACTCAGGAGCGTATCCAAAAATCAATCTTAACCGTTTACTATTAGTCTTATAAACCAATACTTCATCTTTTTTTAATCTATGGTTACTACCTCCATCTGGAGTATTAATTTCTATTTCTTCGTGAATTTTCAGGTCAAATATTCTATCACCAAAATAGTTCATAATCATTTCTAAATTCCCTGGATAATGCGGAATATTCCACAAAAACTGGTTCTTTTCCCACTTGCTGTATCTTAATGTTAACAAAAATTTTACGTCTAAATCGTTTCTCGGCATTTTAATCAAAATTCGCTTCCCCAGAACTTCCACGTAAATTTTGGTTTTGTCCTTAACTGTTGCTGTATAAACTATTTGCCGATTTCCGTCTTTGCTTGGATCATCAATGGTAATCGGATTCCATTTGTCGAGGAAGACACTGGCTGTACCTGATTTTTTTGAAACATGGGTATTCTCGACAAAGTCAATTTCTCTAAAAAGAATTTCTGGAAAAAGTATTTTGAGTTTCTCGAAAGCGTCAAAAGTATCAGGAATGTGCCATGCCCGATGCGTTTGACTCCAACGTGCGTCTGAAATTGTTTTTAGAGCAATAGCAATTTGTTGATTGTATGGAAAATCAACCTTAATTCGATTTTGACTTCGATGAACAATTTTGGAAGTATTCATTATTTTACAGCGGTTATGATTTACATTGGTTGGATAAACGACATAAAAAACCTAAAATACCTATTTTAGTATTTCAGTCTCTTTCTTATCAAGTAAAATTAATTGTTCAGCGATAATTTCAGTCACATACTTTTTCTGTCCATCTTTATCGTCATAGCTTCGGGTTTTTAATTTGCCTTCCACATACACTAAGCTTCCTTTGTGGAGGTATTTTTCAGCTAATTCTGCCAGTCCTTTCCACAGTACGATATTATGCCAGTCGGTATTTGACTGATTCTGACCATGAGAATCCTTAAAGTGTTCGGTGGTTGCCAATGAAAACTTCGCTATTTTAATGTTGCCATCAATGGTTTGGTTAGATGGGTCACTGCCCAAATTTCCAATAAGTGTTACTTTATTGAGTCCTCTCATTATTAGTGATTATTTATAATCCGCAAAAATAGAAAAAGCACCTCAGAATTCAAATCCGAGATGCTTTTTATTCAATATTCAATTCAAATGCAACTTACCCAATATATTTTAAAAATTCAGCCTTAGTCGCTTCTTCTTGAAATTTACCCCCGTAAAAACTTGTAATCGTTGAAGAAGCATCATCTTTCACGCCTCTTGAAGATACGCACAAGTGTTTTGCATCAATCATTACTGCCACATCTTTCGTGCCCAAAATTTTCTCCAATTCCTTAGCAATTTGCATCGTAAGGCGTTCTTGAACTTGGGGGCGTTTGGCAAAATGTTGAACGATTCTATTCAATTTTGAAAGTCCAATCACTTTTCCATTTGCAATGTATGAAACGTGTGCTTTTCCAATGATTGGCACAAAGTGATGTTCACAATTTGAATAAAATGTAATGTTTTTTTCTACCAACATATCATTGTAATGATATTTGTTTTCAAATAATGCAATGGCGGGCATATTTTTAGGGTCAAGACCACTAAAAATTTCCTTCACATACATTTTTGCTACTCTTTTGGGAGTTCCTTTCAACGAATCATCCGTTAAATCTAAACCTAATGTCTCCATTATTTGACGAAAATGATATTCAATTTGAGCGATTTTTTCATCGTCGTTCATCTCAAAAGCATCATTGCGCATGGGAGTATCCACAGAAGTCATAACGTGGTCATCACCAATTTCCTCATCTGTAAATTTTATTTTGCTGTCGTTGTCAACCAATAGGGTATTCAACAAAATTTCGTTCTGTTTCATATAATCTTATTTTAAGGTCAAATTGTGGATCAATTTGAATTTTTAGTTTGTCGTAAATAACTATGGCAATGTTTTCGGCTGATGGATTTAAGTCGCTAAATTCTTGGGTATCAAGATTCAG
This sequence comes from Arcicella sp., assembly GCA_043765945.1. Taxonomy (GTDB): domain Bacteria; phylum Bacteroidota; class Bacteroidia; order Cytophagales; family Spirosomataceae; genus Arcicella. The sequence continues at coordinate 4,567 of JAYUIP010000294.1, read as the reverse complement.
ATTTTTATGGTCAAATTTGTCTAATACCTCTTTTTTAATTAAGTCACTCAATACTTTCATATCCATGACATAACCAGTTTCGGAATCAACTTCGCCAGTTACTTGAACAATCAAATCGTAATTGTGTCCGTGATAATTGTGGTTATTACATTTTCCATAGACACGTTCATTCTTTTCATCCGACCAATTCGGATTGTTGAGGCGGTGGGCTGCATTAAAATGCTCTTTCCTAAACACCGCTACTTTTTTTGGCATCATGCTTTTTTTCTAAAAGTTAGTTTTGAAAATCAGGGTTCTTTTGTATGATTGTTGAAGTCTTAATTGTAGAATTGTTGTCAGCTATTCAACAACTCAATAATTCAACAATTTAAAATGAGAACAGAGACAATAATTTGGGGATTTAGTCTCAAAGTTTAAAAGCCGTCTGAAAGGTTGTCAGCAATACGATTAAACTAAATCTGCGTTGTTATTATATTGGTAAAACTGCAAAAGAATAAAAATTGTTCATTTTTGTTTAGTTAATTTTAAAAAAGATTAAACAAAAACAATTTTTTAGGTACATGAATATTAATGTTGTGACGGAAAAGTTCAGAAAAGTCTCGTAACTTAACATTAATTTACCTTCAAACATAAATAAAAATGCTTCGTAGAGATTTTATTCAGAAAACCGCTTTGGCGAGTTCAACGGCATTCGTTTTGCCAAATATTGTTTTTGGTAAAAAAAAGGAAGATAAAAAAGTTCGTTTGGGTTTTATCGGCGTTGGACAGCGTGGACATGATCATTTGGAAATGGCACTTTTTAGGGATGATGTTGAAATTAACGCCATTTGTGATATTGACCCAAAGGCAATTGATTCAGCCTTAGCTGCTTGTAAATCGAAAGGTCGAAAAGCACCCGCAGTTTATAAAAACGGCGACTATGATTTTGAAAATATGGTCAAACGAGACGATTTAGACGGAATTGTTATTTCAACTCCTTGGGAATGGCACGTTCCGATGGCGTTAGTTTCTATGAAAGCGGGCAAATATACAGCCATTGAAGTATCTGCCACCGTGAAATTACAAGAATCCTGGGATTTGGTAAATATGTATGAAAAAACAGGCTCACACTGCATGATTTTGGAAAATGTTTGTTATCGTCGTGACGTAATGGCGATTTTAAATATGGTTCGTCAAAAAATGTTTGGTGAGTTAGTCCACACGCAATGTGGTTATCAACATGATTTGAGAGAAGTTAAATTTAATGATGGTAAACAAGTTTATGGCGGAGGCGTTGAATTTGGAGAGAAAGGTTATTCAGAAGCAAAATGGCGTACGCAACATTCCGTTAACAGAAACGGTGATTTATACCCAACGCATGGTTTAGGACCAGTTGCCGAAATGCTAAATATCAATCGTGGAAACCAGTTTTTATATTTAACGTCAATTGCTTCTCAGGGTGTTGGATTGCACGATTATATTGTTAAAAAAGGCGGAGAGAATCATCCAAATGCAAAGGTTAAATTCAAATTAGGGGACGTTGTTACAACAAATATTAAATGTGCCAACGGTGAAACGATTATGATTTCGCATGATACAAATCTTCCAAGACCCTATTCATTGGGCTTTCGAGTACAAGGTACTAACGGACTTTGGATGAATGATGGCAATCATATTTATTTGGAAGGTGTCAGTAAAAAACCGCATACATGGGATGATTTCAAGGAATATCAAGAAAAATATGACCATCCATTGTGGAAAAAACACGCTCAAAATGCTGAAAATGCGGGACATGGCGGCATTGATTATTTCGTGTTAAGAGGGTTCATTGAATCAATCAAAAATAAAGTTGCCCCGCCAATGGATGTGTATGATGCAGCTTCATGGTCTGCGATTAGTCCACTTTCGGAAGAATCAATTGCCAAAGGTTCTGCACCTGTGAAAATTCCAGATTTCACCCGTGGAAAATGGAAAACGAATAAGCCAATATTTGCTTTGGGAGATGATTATTGAGCATTTTTTTATTAATTTTACTTAACTTATTGCCGAATATTGAATGAAGAATACCGTAAAAGTTTCAACGCCAGGGAGAATTTGCTTATTTGGTGAACATCAAGATTATTTAGGATTACCAGTCATAGCAGCGGCAATTTCAAGGAGAGTCAATACTGAAGGAGGACAATCAAGTGATTCAAAAGCTATGGTTCATTTACCTGACATTCACCGTTCAATGAATTTCAATATTTTTCCAGAAATGCCTTATCAAAGCAACAGAGACTATTTTCGTTCGGCTTTGAACATTATGCAAAGAGAAGGTTATTCTTTTAAAAATGGAATAAATTGTACGGTTCAGGGTAATATTCCTATCAATTCTGGTACTTCCAGTTCTTCGGCTTTGTTGGCTAATTGGATTTATTTTTTGTCTTTTATGGCAGATATTCCTAAACCTTTATCGCCAGAAGCAATTGCCGAAATGGCTTATCGGGCGGAGGTGGTAGAATTTAATGAGGCAGGAGGGATGATGGATCATTATTCTACGACTTGTGGAAATGTGATTTATCTTCAATCCGTTCCTCAAATTAGCGTTGAGCATTTGAAACCTAAGTTGGGAACGTTTGTTTTGGGCGATTCTCAGGAACCGAAAGATACCGTTGGATTATTGAAAAGGGTTAAGGGCGGGGTTTTGATTGCCATTGAAAAAATTAAAAATAAATATTCAGAATTTTCTATTGAAAGGGCAACTTTTGATGATTTAAGTAATTTTAAGGAGTTATTAACTTTTGAAGAACTTGAATTGATTTCGGGTAATATTGATAATCATCGGATTCTAAATAAGGCTCTTTCATTATTGAAATCTGAAACTTTTGAAAATTCTCAATTAGGTGAGTTATTATATCAACATCAGTTTAATTTACGAGAAAATCTTAAAATCTCAACGCCCAAGATTGACAAAATGATTGAAGCAGGACTGGACGCTGGTGCTTTGGGTGGTAAAATAAATGGTTCGGGGGGAGGTGGTTGTATGTTTGTGTATGCACCTGACAATCCAGAGAGAATTGCCCAAGCTATTGAAAATCAAGGTGGTAAGGCTTATATCATTACGGTTGATGAAGGAACCAAATTAGAGAATGGAGTATAATCAATAGAGAATAGTTTTAAGAACGAATAAAAAAGAATGGCAAAATTATTGATCATGGCGGGCGGAATGTCGTCACGAATGAAAAAAGTAGAAGGTTCAGAATCTCTTGATTTAACCTTAGTTCAACAGGCAAACACACTTCCAAAGGGAATGATTGGCGTAGGTAAAGATGGTCGTCCGTTCATGGATTATCTCATTTATAATGCTCACAAGGCTGGATATGATGAAGTTTTAGTTCTGAAAAATCCCAAAGATCATGTTACAAAACCATATTATGATAAATTAGTAGAGGACGGAAAAGCCTGGGGCATGAAGTTTTTATATGCAACGCAAACCATTGCTCCCAACCGTGAAAAACCCGCAGGAACCGCTGATGCTATTCAACAAGCTCTGGAACAAACGCCTGATTGGAAAGGAAGTAGATTTACGGTTTGTAATTCTGATAATCTATATTCAGTAAATGTCTTGAAATTATTAAGTGAAAATCCAGTTCCCAACATCGTTGTTTCTTATGAAAGCGTTGCCTTAGGAGTTGAACCTGAACGAGTTCGGTCTTTTGCAGTCATCAAATCGGATGAAGAAAATTATTTGATTCAGATAATTGAAAAACCTAATGATGAGCAAATAGGAGCTGCTCGAGACATAAATGGAAAGATTGGCGTAAACATGAATGTTTTTCATTTTAATTACGACGATATTTTAGAATACGTACGCAAAGAACCATTCAATCCAATCAGAAACGAAAGGGAATTGCCAACGGCTGTGATGAAAATGGCAAGTGAAAATCCGAAGAAAGTCATCACCATTGCGGTTGAGGAAAATGTGCCTGACTTAACTTCAAAAGGGGATATCGGTATTGTTCAGAAATATTTAATTGATACTTTTGGGGATTTTTAATCAGAAATTTTTCAACTATAATCCTTCAATGAACGTTATTAGCTTGTTGAAGGATTTTTTATCTTTGTTTATAATTTGCTCAGTCTTCTAATCTTTTATGTCAAACATCAATTCACAAATCGTTAACCTCATTGAAAACGGAAACCGTTATGCCAATTCTTTAACGGAATATTCTCGTAGAAAAACCATTACCGTAAATATAGGGGACGTTCCAATGGGTTCTGATTTTCCTATCAGAGTTCAGTCCATGACAACCATTGATACGATGGATACTTTGGGATCGGTTGAGCAAACCATTCGTATGATTGAATCGGGTTGTGAGTATGTTCGCATCACTGCTCCATCGGTAAAAGAAGCCCAAAATTTAGATAATATTCGTAAAGAATTAAGAATCAGAGGTTACAATGCTCCGTTGGTTGCCGATATTCATTTTACCCCTAATGCTGCAGAATTAGCCGCTCGATTGGTTGAAAAAGTGAGGATTAATCCTGGTAATTATGCTGATAAAAAACGTTTTGAAACCATAGATTATACAGAGTTGGGTTATCAAAA
>JAYUIP010000293.1:0-2705 GCA_043765945.1 Arcicella sp. | reverse complement strand
CGCCCGACCGTAAAATTAAGTTAGATGAATTGGCAACGTTGAATGTAAAATTCAAAAAACTAACAAAACAAGGTCAGGAGCATTCCGTGGAGGCTTTGGAAATTATCAAAAATATTGAAAAACTATCGAAAGAACTTTCAAAGTGGGACTAACCAATGCAAAAAATAGATAAAAACTACGACACCATTTTATCAACCAAGTACAAAAAATGGGTTGATGATTTAGAAAATAAAAATAAAAAACATCCTGATTCAAGAACTTATTACGATGATATTGTGATGGAATTGTATCGTTGCCAGAAGGGCGTTTGTGCTTATACTGAAAGATTTATTTGTCCTTCAAGTCTCTATAAATCAGATAATTGGATTGATGGAAATTATAAAATTAGGAATGAAGTGGAGTTCAATCGAACTGACCACGCAGGTGAATTAGAGCATTTTGATCATTTTTTGAAAGAAAATCAATACTGGCTTTGGAGTAATCTGTTTATGATTGACTCCACGATAAACAGTAGAAAATCAAGCAAAGACATTGTCTATTATCTCAAACCAGATTCAGAAGATTATTCGCCCGAAAAATATTTTGATTATGACGAAGAAACACATCGTTTTATACCAAATACAGATTTGGATATTGACCAAAGAACAGAAATAAAAGATATGATTGATAACGTGTTTTATTTAAATCACGGCGTTATTCTCAACGATAGAAGAGATTTTATTAAAGAATTAAGAACAAAAATTAACAATAAATCAGACTTTAAATTTGACCGATTTTTTACCGCTACGAAAATGTGTTTAGAGAATATTCTTCCGTAAAAACCGTTTTAAACCTTAATATACTAATTGGATATTTTCAATATGAAAACACAAAAAACAGCCTTAATACTCCTATCAATCTTCGTCATATCAGGCGTGGTGATTTACTTCAAATCTTGTCAAAAACCTACTGAAACACCAACAGAAGACGTTTCTTTAATTCCTTCGCCCGATTTTAAGGCTGATTCTGCGTATGCTTATGTGAAGGCACAGGTTGATTTTGGTCCGAGAGTTCCTAATACAAAATCCCATAAAGATTGTGGGAATTATCTCATTGCAAAATTGAAGCAATTTGGTTGTGAAGTTATTAGTCAAGACTTTGTGGCAACGAAATATGATGGTACAAAAATGAACGCCCGCAACATTATCGGGAGCATCAATCCAAAGGCTGAAAAACGCATTTTATTAACCGCTCACTGGGATTCTCGGTCGGTGGCTGATAAAGATTCGGTAGATAAAGATAAGCCCATTGACGGGGCAGACGATGGTGGAAGCGGTGTGGGTGTTTTATTGGAGATTGCTCGTTCAATTCAGTCGGCACAGCAAAAACCTAATGTGGGCATAGACATTATTTTCTTTGACGTAGAAGATTACTTTGAACCCGCAGGTTACGAAGGAAAAACCTCAGCAAGTGGACTTGGTTTAGGGTCGCAATACTGGTCGAACCATAAGCACAAAGGGAATTACACGGCATATTATGGAATTCTTTTAGACCTTGTGGGGGCAAAAGGAGCCGTTTTCCCGCATGAAGCCTCATCCATGCAATACGCCCCAATGATTGTGAGAAACGTTTGGGACATTGCGGGTCGTTTAGGTTATTCAAATTATTTTATTGATGCGGATGGGGCAAATATTCAAGACGACCACACGGCAGTAAATGAAACGGGTAAAATCCAAATGATTGATATTATTCATCTGATTCCCAACAGTGCCTCATCTTTTGGGTCGTACCATCACACGCACAGAGATAACATGAGTATTATTGATAAAAATACACTCAAAGCCGTAGGACAGACAGTTTTGTCGGTTTTGTATCAGGAATAGGTCCATTTAAAATTTACCATTATGCCCAAAATTATAGAATACTTCGGCTTAATTTTTTACTTTTACGCTAATGAACATGAACCAATTCACGTTCATGTATCGTATAATGAGTTTGAAAGTGTTTTTGAGATTTTTTTTGAAGATGGTAATCTAACAGATGTTCAAATAAGAAATGTTCGAGGCATTGAACCTTTACCACAAAAACAATTAAAAGAAGCACAGAAAGTAGTTGAATTGTATGCTTTAACTATTGTTGAAAAATGGATGGATTTTTTTGTATTAAATAAGAAGCCAACAATTATAAAAATAACAAAAAAGATATGAATGCTGTCGTAATGAATGCTACATATATAAACGATTTCAAACTAAAAATTGACTTTGCTGATGGTAAAACGTCTTTGGTAGATTTCGCTGATTATTTATCTTCTTTAAAAATACCCTATCTCAAAAAATATCAATCACCAAAAATTTTCCAGAATTTTATGATTGAAAATGGAAATTTGGTTTGGGGCGAAGATTGGGATTTAGTTTTTCCGAGAGATCAACTATACGATGAAAAAATAATTTTTTAAAAAGAAAAATAAACCACAAGGCTCACACTTTGTGGTTTATTTTTTTACACTCATTTAAGTTTACTACTTTTGTAGTATCATCAACCAATCTTTTACCAATGGAACAAACTGAACAATTACAATTCGTACACCTAAATAATCTTCACGTGGCTCTTGGAGCTAAAATGGTGCCTTTTGCGGGGTATTCAATGCCCGTTTTATACACAAATCTTATTCAAGAGCATTTGGCAGTTCGTAATTCAGTAGGCGTTTTTGATGTCTCGCACATGGG
>JAYUIP010000292.1:0-2705 GCA_043765945.1 Arcicella sp. | reverse complement strand
TTAGTAGTCGGCACAATCTCAATTCGTTGGATGTAAGTATTGATTGGGTACTTTCCAGGTCCGAGCGGTTCAGCCCAAACGCCTTTAAATCCCCTTGAAAAAATATTACCATGCTTAAATTCCTTACCGCTCACATCAACGCCATCTTCACCCACGAAAGAAATCACGACACCCACATTTCCGATATGAATTTCGGTCATTTCAATTTCTTCAATCTTGATAAACCACGGATTCAAATTATACGAACCTGCCAAGATTACTTGCTGTTGGAGTCCTTTATTACCCCCCTTACTCAAAAAAGCGTCGGCATCTTGGAAGTTGTTATGTCCTTCAATTAGCTTTCCCGCAATTTGTCCCGATTCAATCGAAGCCCCATCCATCGTGGTAATAATTCCCACCATATTTTCTTTGATTTCAAACATATCAGTAATTTCCACCTCAAAAAGGAAAGTGTTGATACGATATGAACCCGCCGTAATCACAGCCGACTGTCTTCCTTTACGTCCACCATTTTTCAAAAAGGCATCTGTATCTTGAAAACCATCACATTCCACCTTACGACCCAAGATGAAACCTGTCTCGGATTCCCTGCCATCTCGGGCAAGTACAATCCCGATTTTACCCGTTGGAATAATTGTTAGAGGTTGAAGTGTAATGTCATACTGCCAAATCCAATACCAGAAATAAATACCTGGAGCTAAGGGTCTTGCCTGATAACCTGCTTCACCTTCGGTGGCAATGATTCGTCCTTCGGGGAGCGATTTTTTATCGCCAAAGAGCACAAATTTCTTCGTAACTAATCCAATACGGTTTTCGGGAATAATAATGATGCCCAAAAGGCGGAAGAAGAATTTGTAGAAAACTAAACATAGTATTGGAACTGCAATACTGATAATTGTGGTAATAGAAAGTGTCATTGTTTTATTGTTTTGGTTGAAATAATGCGTCAAATATTGCGGGTTGGGGACTACTTTATTCTGAAATGTGAGGAATGGTTTTGGCTTGGCATGAATGGAGTTTTTTGCTTGGGTGTAAGAAAATTATGTGGACAGATATAACAGGCACAAGATTTTAAAAAGATAAATCATGAGCATTACCTTTACAATCTAAAAAAAATACAATTTCTGTAAAATTTCCCACATAACCCTTTGTATATTAACAACAAAACCGTAATTTTGCAGTCCGTTTCATGGAGCAGGTTCTTTTTGATAGTCTCAAAGCTGTCAAAACCCTGTAAATCAGATTGTTTCGTTACAGAATAATCTCTTCACGTTACTCCGAGAAATTTCAGATAAGGAGCTTCCAACCTTATTGGCAGAGAAATCTCAAATCAATTCAAAGATTTTAAACATTTACCGTAATGGCAAAAGAAATAGCAGGCTACGTTAAGTTGCAATGCAAAGGTGGTGCCGCAAACCCTTCGCCTCCAATCGGACCAGCGTTAGGTTCTAAAGGTTTGAATATCATGGAGTTCTGTAAGCAATTTAATGCAAGAACTCAAGATAAGCCTGGCGTTATCCTTCCAGTTTTGATTACTTATTTTAAAGATAAATCTTTTGAATTTGTAGTAAAAACTCCTCCTGCACCAATCTTGTTGTTGGAAGCAGCCAAAGTGAAATTAGGCTCGGCACAACCAAATTTGAAGAAAGTTGGCTCTGTAACTTGGGATCAAATTCGCACAATTTCAGAAGTAAAAATGCCTGATTTAAACTGTTTTACCATTGAATCAGCAATGAGTATGGTGGCAGGAACAGCTCGTTCAATGGGCTTGAACGTAACAGGAGAAAAACCATTCTGATTTTCAGTTATCAGTTATCGGTAAACTGTCGTTTAGTTATTTTTTAAAAATCACCTTAGATTAGTAACTATTGACTGTTAACCACTAACTATTAACTAACAACAGATAACGACATTCAAAAAAATGGCTAAGTTAACAAAAAAGCAAAAAGAAGCTCAATCAAAATATGACGCAACGCAATCGTATTCACTTACGAAAGCAGCGGAGATTTTGAAAGAGATTTCATACACGAAATTCGATTCTTCAGTAGATATCGACGTTCGTTTGGGGGTTGATCCTCGTAAAGCCGACCAAATGGTTCGTGGCGTAGTTGCTTTGCCTCATGGAACAGGAAAAGATGTGCGAGTTCTCGTGCTTTGTACGCCTGATAAAGTTGAGGAAGCAAAAGCGGCAGGAGCTGACCATGTTGGCTTGGATGACTACATCCAACAAATCGAAAAAGGTTGGACTGATATTGATGTAATTATCACTATGCCAACTGTAATGGCAAAGTTAGGTCGTTTGGGACGTGTTTTAGGACCAAGAGGTTTAATGCCAAATCCAAAGTCGGGTACAGTTACCTTGAACGTTGGACAAGCTGTTACGGAGGTGAAGGCTGGTAAAATCGACTTTAAAGTTGATAAAACAGGTATCATTCATGCCTCAGTAGGTAAGGTTTCATTCACGCCTGAGAAATTAGCTGAAAATGCTCAGGAACTTATCAACACATTGTTGAAATTGAAGCCATCATCAGCCAAAGGAACTTATGTGAAGTCAGTAAATCTGTCTTCTACAATGTCTCCTGGCGTTAAAATTGACCAAGGAACCGTTAAAGGATTGTAATCATGACGAAAGAAGAAAAAGGTGTAATCATCAAAGAGTTAGGCGAAAAGTTTGCGGTAACTCCATACTTCTATATCACTGATAC
>JAYUIP010000291.1:0-2705 GCA_043765945.1 Arcicella sp. | reverse complement strand
GTCATTTTTCCAGACAATCACGACATGAGTCGATTGTATACACAATTGCACGAAGATTATGATAAATTTAAAATGGGAATGGCGTTTTTACTGACTACAAGAGGTGTTCCACAGATTTATTACGGAACGGAGATTTTAATAACCAATCCAAAAAGCGAAGAACACGGCGAAATTAGAAGCGATATGCCTGGTGGATGGACGGGCGATGTTAAAGATGTTTTCAAGAATACTGGCTTAAATTCCAAAGAAAAAGAGGCAAAAGAGTTTATGACACAACTATTGCAATGGAGAAAAAGTACGCCCGTGATTCATACTGGAAAATTAAAGCATTTTGCCTCAACAGATGGAACTTACGTACAATTTAGGTATGATGATAAGCAAAAAGTAATGGTGGTTTTGAATAAAAATAAAGAAGCAAAAGCCCTTGATTTGAGTCAATTTAAGGAGATTATTGAACCTATTTTTAAGGCAAAAGATATTATCAATAACAAGAATTTGAAAGTAAAAAACACCTTAAATCTTGAGCCAAATAGTGTGTTAATTTTGGAGATTTTTTAAAATAAAAAGTAGGGGCGAATAGCATTCGCCCATTCCATCGAAATTTAAACCTCCAAAAACTCCTTCGGTGCTTTGCCCGTAAATTTTTTAAATGAACGATTAAAGGTTGCTTTTGAGTTAAAACCACAGTCAAAAGCAATGCCGAGAAGGGTTATATTTTTGTTTTCGGGTAATTGAATTCGCTCTTGGAATTCTTTTACCCGATATTCATTTACAAAGTCATTAAAGTTCTTTCCGAAGGCATTATTCACCACACCCGAAAGCACGGAAATATTGGTTTTTAAGCGATTTGCAATATCTGAAAGATTTAATTCGGGTTGGAGATAGAGTTTTTCATCTACCATCAATTTCAAAATCTTAGCCTTCCAAGTTTCTAATTCAAATTCATTAAATTTCTCCTTTTGGATATTCTCAACTTTATGTTCTTCTTCTCTAAAAACCAATCCTGTGTTTGGTTGTGCTTGGGTATAACCAGTGATGGAAACGTAATAAATCAGAACAATTCCTACCACATTGTCCCACCAATCTTGTTCAAAATCAAGTTTGTAAACACTATCAATGACCAATTTTAAAAGACCTACTATGAATGATAATATTAAAACAATCAAAAAATTACGAAACCATTTAAAGCTAACTATTTCAGTGTCAGAGAATTGTGTCTTTGTCCATTTACGATATTCGTTATACAATTTTAAAGATTTGTAGATAAACAAACAACTTAAAGCTATTTCTATAAAAGTCTCAATTTGAGGAATGAAGAAAGGTCCGTGAAAGTTTTTTTCGACAGTTTTCACAAAATCTTGCCCCATTGAAAATATGCCAACGTGATAAATCGTATGAATGATAAAGGGCAAAAAATTCCAAATATCTGATTTAGAAAGTCTAAAATCCTTATCCACCTGACTTTTGAAATAGAAATAACAAAGCGGTGCAAAGGCAAATCCGAATGTTCGAGGAAAGAAATTTAATTGTCGCCAAAGAATTTCAATTCCCGAAAATCCAAGCATATATTCCCAAATATTAAACGCCATTCCAACCAAGACCAATCCTAATAATACATCAGAAAGACGGTTATTTTGTCTAGCTCGATTCCATAATAAAATCGCATAAATCCACGCTTGAATGAAGCCAAACCAAAGAGGGACGGAGTAATAGGATAAATAGATTTTCATGCTAAAAATGCAGTTAGGGTGTTTTGCTATGAATTTACTAAAAGATTTTGCTACCAAGGCACAAAGGCTTCAAGTTTTTTTAGTTGTTCGATAATTTCTGTGGTAGGGGCGTATCGCATACGCCCATTTCGTCTGTGGGCGTATACGATACGCCCCTACATTTAATAATCCACAAAACTGTCAAAAAACCGTTTTTTAAGCAAAAGAAATATTTCTTGGTGACTTAGAGTCTTGGTGGCTAAATAACTTCTTAGAAATAAAATGGTCCATCCCAAATCTCCCCGAACCCATTACAACCGCATAAGTTGAAATCCAAAGAAAACCCATGGCTGGCAACATTTCCCATACTTCTCCACCCCATTTTTGGAAGAATATTGCGACTAACATGGTTATCATCACCATGAATCCTGCAAAACGAGTGAATAAACCCATCACTAATAATGCTCCTCCAAAAGTCTCAGCCAATACCGCAGCCCAAGCAAAAAAGGTTGGAAATATAGCAAATACTCCTCCAAATTTTACCATATCTTGAATAAACCAATCTGGGCAAGGTAATTTACTTCCACCAAAATTAACGGCTAAAAAATAACAGCCAATGATGCGGGGCAAAGCCAATAATAAATCTGAATACCAGTTGGCGGTGTAAGAAGGAGTAATGATTTTTGAGAATAAAGTTTTCATGATTTCTGATAAATTAAGCCAATCGCTTCGTTGCGGTTGATGATACAAATTTGGGGGTAATCTAAACGCACATCGTCTCAAAAGATGATTTGGAACGACTCAAATCATCTTTTGGAGCTAATTGGGCTATTATTCTCTCAAATTAAGAACTTTACCATCATCTTCTAATTTAACAACATAAAAAGGTTCTCCCGCTAATTGATTTCCACCCATGACTATTTTTACTTCCTTTCTATTGGCTAAATAAATTTTAGTTCCAACCACAACCTTAAATTCTTTTGTTCCGTTTGGAAG
>JAYUIP010000290.1:0-2717 GCA_043765945.1 Arcicella sp. | reverse complement strand
TATTGAATTGGTTGGAAAAGCCTCAAATGGACAAAAAGCCTTGCAAATCTTAGAAAAAGAATCGGTTGATTTGATTGTTTCGGATGTGCAGATGCCTGTGATGAATGGGGTGGAATTGGTCTGGAAAGTGAAACAACAATATCCCAAAATTAAAATCTTGATGTTAACGGTTTCGGAAGATGCTAAAACTATAAAAGATGCCCTACAAGCGGGAGCAGACGGTTTTATCTTTAAATCTGCCGAAAGAGAAGAATTGGAAGATGCCATCGTGAGTATTATTAACAGCAAAAAATATTTTAGTGATAAAGCCATTTTGAGTCTCGCAGAAGCAAATAATGAAGTATTTATTTCTGAAAAAGAAGCCTTGAAAGGTATTTTGACTGACAGAGAAATCCAGATTCTTAAACTCATTACTCAGGAATTATCAGGCATTCAAATCGCCGAACAACTTTTCATCAGTCCCACCACCGTAGAAAGTCATCGAAAGAATTTGTTCTCAAAAATTGGCGTAAATACAAGCGTTGGCTTAGTAAAATACGCCATGAAACACGGTATCTCGTGACGATAAGAGTTGGAACGCAGATGCCTTCGGCAACGCAGATTTTCGCAGATTTTCAAAAAATAGATTATCACAAGTTAAATTATGAAGGTGAAATGAATTAAAAAATCCTCTTAAATCTGCGTTGCGAAGCATCTGCGTCATCTGCGTACCAACGATACCCTCAAAATCCACCACAAAAACCCTTAAAATTAAGGATTGATTGATGGTTGTTCTTCCCGCTAACTTTGTATCATAAATTCAATTACCCAAAACCAATAATTTCAGAAATCATGCAAAAAGCACTCTTATCTCTCTCAGTATTAATTGCGGTTATTTTTACATTTTCTTGTAATACAGCCGTTGAGCCATCATCAAAAAGTAGCTCTGCCAGAGCCGCTGCCGTTACTACTCAAAAGATTATTCTCTTGTACAGTAATTACTCAATTGTAAATAATGACCAAGACATCAAATTGATTGATGGAAACAATTCATTAACATTGCCAGTATCGTCGTTATTGGACGGTAAGGCACTTTTTGGTAGTAATAACACCAATAGTTTTCAAGGTGCTTTACTCTTTAAAGACCAAGGGACTACTTACACACAAATTAGTAATTTTTTGAAATTGGGAGGAGTTGCAGGCTATTCTTTCAATAAATTATTACCTGATGGTTCGGCAGGAATAATTATTCCAAGAAATCCCCCTGGCTGTGGATTAGGGGGTGCTTGTCCAGGTAGAATGAGCCGCCAAATGTACACAATGGAAGTAAATATTGCTGTTCCTATGACGGCAGAAACAACTACTCGATAAAATGCAAAATACCTCTCAGTTCGCATTGAGAGGTATTTTTACGTCAAAATTTGTTCCTTTATTGTTTTCAGAGTTAAAGTTAAAACTTCCATTCAAGGCTTCAATTCTTGATTTGATATTGCTCATTCCATTTCCGTGGTTGGTGCCCACGGGGTCGCCCAGACCGACCACTCCTATTAACCCTATTCCGTTGTCTTTTACTTGAAGATTAAAAATATCATCCTGATTCATCATCAAAATGGTGGCTTTTGTTGCCTCTGAATGTTTAATAATATTATTAATTAATTCCAAAACAATACTATAAACATTCAGCTCAATTTGTACGGGCAAACGTTGTTCCATGCCTTTTGATTGAAGACTAAAAGAGAGTTGTTTATTTAGATTTATTTTATCTAATAATTGCTCAATCGTACTCAAAAGTCCATCTTTTTCTAAGCCCGCAGGCATGATGTTATGGGAAATATTTCGAACTTCGGAATAAGCACTTTTAATCATCTCACGCACATTTTGATAAATCTTTTGGTCAGTTTCCGTTAGCGTTTTGCCACTTATTGCCTGCATACTCATATTCACAGCGGATAGTAGGCTACTTACGTTATCGTGCAATTCAGAAGCAACACGCTTACGTTCAATGCTTTGTCCTGTGAATAATGCCGTTTTTATTTCTTCATTTTTGTGGATGATTTCATTATTGGCAAGGGCTAATTCTTGTGTACGTTGCGTTACCCGATATTCTAAATTCTGATTAGCATTTTCTAATTGTTCTTGAGCCACCATAATTTGGGTTTTCTGCGACTCAATTTGTTGGTTTTTAAGGTTTAATTTTCGATTATTCCAAAATAAAATACTTGCTAAAATCAAAGCTAAAACTCCACCCAAAAGAAATAGATTTCGAGTTTGAGAAATTTGTTGTTTCTGCGTTTTTTCTTCCAATAATTCAATGTTCTGTTTCTGTAACTGACTCTCTTTTAAGGTATTATCATATTCAAATTGCAGAGAACGAATCCGACTCTGGATAGTTTCTATGGAAAGGCTATCTTTCAGAGACATAAATTTTTCGTGGTATTTCAAGGCTTCTGTGTTGTTTCCTTGTGCTTTGTATGCCTCGTAAAGTAATTTGTATGAGGTCGGTAGCGTACTTTCTCCCCCTTGTTCTTTTAGTATTTTTTGCGATACCAATATCATCGGAATTGACCTTTCGTACTGTTTTTGAGCAATATAAACTTCGGCAATATCTATTTGAGTAGTAGCATAATTAATGCTTTGAGGTTCATAGTTTTTGAGTAAATCTTTGAATAAAATAAGTGCTTTGACGTAATGTTTTAATTCAAATTCTACTTTTCCCAAGTAATAGAAACTTAGTGGTA
>JAYUIP010000289.1:0-2717 GCA_043765945.1 Arcicella sp. | reverse complement strand
CAGTACCATGCGGAGGAGACAATATTGAGTTTACTGCAAACGGTGGTTCTTTAACTTCAAAATATTAATGGAAAGTGAATGATGTGAACGTAGGAATTTAGACAACTTTGAATACTTTTAGCTATAATTTCCCTAATAAATCAACTGATTATCAAGTGAAAATTACGGATGATGAAATATGCTTTCCAAATAAAATTGCCTTAAAAGATGCTTACTTTACTATCAAAAACTGTTCGCCTTGTGCTAATAGTTTATTAGCTTGTATTCCTTTTAATGTAACAAAAACTAAATAGATTTCTTTACAAAATTATCAAACCCTTCTTACCAAATCAGATGATTATCAAGTAAAACAAATGTATAAAGATAAACCTGTGATAGATGGAAAGCACTTATACGAATGTGTTGAGCGTGGATAGTGAAACCGTTTTGAGAAGGACGATTTTGGTGGTAAAATGATTATTACGCCATTTTCAAAATAAAATCTGCCTCAATATTTAACTTTTCATAAAGACGTTTAGCCAAATCAATCGTAACTTTTCGTTTACCGCCCAAAACTTCTGAAAGTCGTGCTTCGGTGATACCCAAAAAAACGGCTAATTCTTTCTGTTTCATGTGGTTTTCATACATTTTAAATTGAATCATATCCACCAAAGTCTGCGGTTTTTGAATTGGCATCAAAACGATACTATCCTCATACATCTCTGCTTGCAATGATAGCGATTGCAAAGCCTTAACTTCCTGACTATCAAGATGATGAAATCCTCCCATTTTAGTAGCGTTCTGCAAATACTCCTCAATTTGAGCCATCACAGCTTGATATTGTTCTTTATTTTGAATGTTGTTTTTCATTTTTATATCTTTGAGCAATTGATTTTATCGTATTCTTTATGAGTGCCTATAAAACGGATGAACACGGTGCGAATATCAAAGAATATCATAGCAATTATACGATAATGATTTCCTTTAATATCAAAAACATAACGGTCATTCCCAACTAAATCAACAGAATTAAATGTTTGTTTGATGTCATGAAAAGTATTCCAATCAGCATCTTTTACAATTCTGTACCAATCATTCAAAGCGTCAATAACATCAGGATGTTCATTGCCAAATTCGTTTAAGATTGTTTTTGAGATGATAACCATATATTAGTGATTAAATTATAAACAAAGATATAAATTATTTAATTCAAAATAAAATTATCGAAAATGGAATTTTAATTTATTTATTAAATTGCCAGTTAAGGATTACATCTTAAATAATCTTAAAAAATCCTTTTGTAACTTGTAGTTTCGTAAATTACTCATCAATCTAAGAAACTCAAATAAATGAAAAATCTTCACAAAAATCTCCTTCTCGGCACATCGCTGATGCTGGGAATCCACGTTTCTAATGCCCAAATGCAATACCCACAAACTAAAAAAGTTGAACACACCGACGAATATCACGGCGTGAAAGTACAAGACCCTTATCGTTGGTTGGAAGACGACCGTTCTGCTGAAACTGCCGAATGGGTGAAAGCCGAAAACAAAGTTACGTTCGATTATTTAGAGAAAATTCCGTACCGCACCATGTTGAAAGAGCGTATCGAAAAGGTTTTTAATTATCCAAAATACTCGGCTCCTTCTCGCAAAAATGAATGGTTTTATTTCTCGAAAAATGATGGATTGCAAAATCAATCGGTGCTTTATCGTCAGAAAGGTTTGGACGGTTCGCCCGAAATTGTGCTTGACCCCAACAAACTTTCAGCCGATGGAACAACCCGTTTAGGGAACTTTACCGTTTCAAAAGATGGAAAATATGCGGTATATTATCTATCAAAAGGTGGTTCAGATTGGCAAGAAGGCTATATTATGGATTTATCAACGAAACAAAATTTACCCGACCATCTGGAATGGATAAAGGTTTCGGGGGCTTCGTGGCAAGGAAATGGGTTTTATTATAGCCGTTATCCAAAACCAGAAGGCAGTGCTTTGGCGGCAAAAAATGAGAATCATCAAGTGTTTTATCACAAAGTTGGCACATCGCAAGACCAAGACGAATTGGTGTATGAAAACAAAGAGAATCCACAACGCTTCAATTCGGTTTATGTCTCGGAAGATGAGACATTTTCTTACTTAAATATCAGCGACCGAGGTAAAGGAAAGGAAGGAAATTCCTTGTATTTCAAGAAAATAGGACAAAAAGAATTTACCCCAATTGTAGCCGAAGCGGGTGAATTCCAATACAGTATTGTGGATAACGTTGGCGATAAATTCTTGATTGAAACGAATGAAAAGGCTAAGAATTCAAAAGTGGAATTATACGACCCTGCCAATAAATCTTGGAAAAATGTGATTCCAGAAAAACCAGAACCATTGCAAGGAGCAGGAACGGCAGGCGGTAAAATTTTCACAACTTATTTGAAGGATGTAACCACTCGTATCTACGTGTATGATTTCGCAGGAAAATTGGAGAATGAAGTAAAACTGCCAGGATTAGGTACTGCGGGTGGTTTTGGTGGTGAGGCGGACGATAAATTTGTGTTTTATACCTTCACATCATTCACGTTTCCACCCACTATTTACCGTTATGACATTGCGACCAAACAAACTTCAATCTTTCGTAAACCAGAAGTACAATTCAATCCTGATGCGTTTGAAACGAAGCAAATTTTCTATACATCAAAAGATGGAACGAAAGTACCGATGTTCATAACCCACAAAAAAGGAATTGAA
>JAYUIP010000288.1:0-2717 GCA_043765945.1 Arcicella sp. | reverse complement strand
GATTACGGTCGTAAACCAAAATTTTTCTCCCCGAAGCGGAGGCTACGAAGATACTTTTTCCGTCATTACTTTTATTGATTCCGTTGGCGTACATAATTTCATCCGCTACCACTTTGGCATTTTTACCATCATAAAAACAAACATTCCCCATCGGGATTTGTAGGATGTCTTTCTTGGCTCGCCAATCCGAAAATGGCTCATCGTGGTCATTGGTCAAATAAAATTGTCGTTCGCCCGTTGCCACAATATCATTTGGACTGATAAATAAGGAGTTTTGAATACTCTCCAAATACACCAATGAGCTATCGGTAAACTGAAAAATCTCAATGTAATGTCCTGTATTTCTGTGATTTATCACAAAAAGCCTTTTGTCGCCATTGGCTGACTGATACAAACTAATGCCGTGCGGATGAAAATTGGTAAACGGTAATTGAGTAGTCAGATTGATTGGTTTTGGCGATGCTTCATTGAGATTAAGCATAAAAATAGCCCCATTTTTATCCAAGTTAAAAGCGGGGGAAGCAATCAAAGCAATACCCGTTTTTCTATCAACCGTAGCATCCTCATTGCCATCAAAACCTTCAATTTTCACCATATTTCCTTTGAAATGAGGCGTGATTTCTCTGAAAAAACCTGAATTTATCAATAATCTACCAACAAAAAAGAGGATGATGACAAGGAGTCCGAGTACGATTTTAAGCCAAAGTTTCATGGGCATTTTGGGATAATTAATGGTTTGGGATAAAATTCTTTTCCATGCAATTAACGATAATTTTTAATCAATTCAAACTATCAATTATCCTTGCTAAAATTGGATATTCATCATGTGGGCGGTACTATACAAGACTTCATCTATTAACTCACTTTTTAATCATAATTTACTGAAAACCAATTACTTGTATTACTGATAAACGATGTTTTAGGTGTGAAAACAGGTACAGGATTAATCAACTTTTTTATTAGTTACTTCTTTGATAGTTGGAAGTTACTAATTTTACAGTGTCAGAAGGTATCATAAATCAATCCTCAAAAATGCAAAAATCGCTTTCTATCTATAATTTCCAAAAAAACGAAATCATTGCTTCTATTGGGGCGAGTGGTGGAATTTGGGAAATTTGGTTTGCTTCGCAAGTGAATGATTTAACTTTCTATTTGCAGGATACTGACCCGCTGAACTGTAATCAAACAGAAATTGATTATAGCGTAAAATACTACGAAAAACTCCTGCAAAAACCCATCTCAGGAAAATTTATTCCCATCATCGGTACGCAAGTCGCTACAAATTTACCCAAAAATATATTTGATAAAGTATTAATTATCAATAGCTTACACGAATTTGAATCGCCAGAAATTATCCTCCGAGACATCCACGAAATCTTAAAACCCAACGGTCAATTATTTATTGAAGAACAAATCGCCAAATACGCTGGCGAAATTCATGAAGGCTGTGGGAAACGACTTTTTACAGCAAATGAATTATTTGAAATTTTGAAAAAATGCGGTTTTGAAGTGACTGAAAGGCATTTTAAGGATGAAGATGTGGTGATATTTGAAATATTAAGTAGCACAGACTTTAGTATGTAAGTAAGCCAAACCACCTACAGACTAAAGTCTGGACTACTTACACTTCCTGCGGATAAACTAATCCAATTTGTTTCCGAATTTCACAGAGTAATTCCATGAGTTCTAAGCTGAATTGAAGCGGTAATTTATCACTTTCTATTTTTCCTAATTTCAAACAATGATGCACTTCTTGGGCTTCATACGAATATCCCCACCCTAATCTTTCCGTTTCAAAAATTTGCGGTTCTTGTCCTTCGATGGTCAAGGTTAAGCCTTTTGTTTCATGGAAACGTCCATGCAAAAACAGTTTTCCTTTTGAGCCGTAAATGGTGCAAGTTGTGTCAGTTTGAGCTTGCAACGTTGAAAAAAGAGAGGCTGTCGCACCATTTTCATAACTTAATGATAAAGCTATATTGGTGTCCACGCCTGTGGGTGCGAAAGTCGCAACGGCTTTGATTTTTTTTGGATTTCCTAAAATTAATTTGCTGATAAAGAGTGGATAAATGCCAATATCATACAAAGAACCGCCCGTTAATGCGGGATTGAAGAGACGAGCATTCTCATCGTAAACAGCCTTGAAACCAAAATCTGCCACAATATGAACAATCTCACCAATTTGTCTCGACTGAATAATCTCCAAAGTTTGAGCAATGGCAGGGTGAAATCTCGTCCAGATGGCTTCCATCAAAAACAGATTTCTCTCCTTCGATTTCGCCATCATTTCCTTCACCATTGTTGTGTTGATGGCAAAGGCTTTTTCGCATAGAACTGCTTTTCCAGCTTCCAAACACAACAAAGTATGTTCATAATGCAAAGCATGGGGAGAAGCAATGTAAATCACATCCACCTCGGGGCAATTCACCAAATCTTGATAAGAATTGAAAACTTGGGTAGCCCCGTGTTTCTGCCCAAAAATTTGTGCTTTCATCAAGTCACGGGAGGCAGCCGCATACACCACCGCATCGGGGACGTGGGCGATTAAATCATCAGCAAATTTTTCGGCTATTTTTCCGCAAGCAAGAATGCCCCAACGGATAGGATTAGGAATATTCATCGTGTTTTATGGTTGATTAACGTTACTCAAAGAAAAACGTAGAGCTTTTACAACAGCCCTACGTTTTTTAATTTATCTTCTAAATACTCAATATATCGTT
>JAYUIP010000287.1:0-24543 GCA_043765945.1 Arcicella sp. | reverse complement strand
TAATGGATTCAATCACGTAGGTTTGTCCAATTTTCAAACCCGTTTCTTTCTCAATTTTCTTACCCGCCAACATCTTGATTAATCCCGAAACTTCATTCACTTTTGCCGTTCCTTTTACGTAGGTTCGGGCAGTGTAGGCATCTAATTCTAAAACCTTAAATCGTGCCATTGAAATAGCTTTTCGCATGATGGTATAAGCTGGGTCTTCGGCTTTTGCGGAGAATCTAACTTCGTTCAGAGCCACTGATTGCTCTTCTAAAACGGGATTAAATACTACATATTCAGTGCCGATTTCAACTGTCTTTTCAAGGATTTTATGACTCAAATACTGGAAAATTAGCGTGTGAGTGCCTTTTTCTAACGATAATTCATACGCCCCATCATCGTTTGCCATGGTACCTTTTGATGAACCTTTTACGATGATTGAAGCAAATGAAAGTTGTTCGCCTTTGGTATTTTTGATGATACCTTTGATACCACCCGCAAAGATTGATAAAGGCAAAAGAAGAGAAATTAAGAGTGGAAAGATGTAAGTTTTTTTAAGCATGAGTTTGAAGGTTTTATGTAATGTAAATGTATTTTAAAGAAGATGCAATGTGCCGTTAAAAGGTTGTTTGTGTGGTAGATTTATCGTTAAAAGGTCTTAAAATACGTTAAAACCGCAAGGACGGGAGGAAGCTAATTTAATTTTGATGAAAATTAAGTAATACAAACATCATTTTAAAAGAATATTTGAAATAGCGTCCTTCCGTCTTTGCGGTTAAAATCTATTGCGTTCTCCCGTCCTTGCGGTTCAAAATCATCGTCCAAAAGCCCAAATTAAAAATTCTGGTAAAACCATTTTCCAGGTATTTTGATTATGTTCACCACCTTCTATCTCTCTGTAAATCAGGTCATTGCCTTTTTTATAGCCTTTCTTTTCGAGTTCTTTCATCAAATCAAGCGTGTCATCAATAGCATCAATTATTCCATTGTTATTGCGGTCTGATTTTTCGTCGTTTGTTCCTGCCTCAAACCAAAATTTTATACCTTTTCTATACGTTCCCGCCCGAATAATGTTGTGCATAATTCGGTCATTTTCATCGGTGTAACCTTCCTCCTCCGTTTTTTGTCGCCACCAAAATGAACCAGAAAAAACACCAATTTTTGAGAATATAGTTGAATTATTCCAGCCAATGTCCATCGCCGATAGTCCGCCTAATGACAATCCACCAATAACATTCCCCTCTATTTTTATTGAATATTTTTTAACCAAAAGTGGCAAAAGCTCTTGAACAATAAAGTTATTATGCTGTTTTGCCTTAGAGCCTCGCTGTTTATAATCCGCCTGTGAAGCAGTGCCATATTCGTGCAAACGGTCATGATTTGCGTGGATGCCAACGCACATAAATGGTTGAATTTTATTCTGTGCCAATAAAGTGTCAATACTTGAATAAAACGCTAATTCCTTAAAATCTTGACCATCATTGAAAATTAAAACGTTTAATTTTTCAGAAATATTTTTAGGATATATCAAAGTAATATGCACCTCACGATTGAGGAAGATTGAAGTAATACTTTCTTCTATTTGAGTTAATGGAGGGTTATTTTTAGTCAATTTGTTAGGGTTTTGTTGTGCGTTAATATTTAGGATTATTCCATAAAACGCAACAATTAATAAATTTTGCTTTGAGAAAATTATCATAAAAAATCTTTTGAAACTAAAAAACAATCTCTATTTTAGGATAAAATTAACAATAAAAACTAAAACTAACCTCTCACATTATGCAAGAACGCTATTTGAAATACTATTCTCACCATCTTGGAGCCGACAATGAAATGCTTGTTTTTGGCAATTGGGGTTATCCAGTAATCGTTTTTCCAACCACAATGGGGCGTTATCACGAAGCAAAAGATTTTAAATTAATCGAATCCGCTCGTGGACAAATTGAATCTGGGAAGGTGAAAATTTACTGTCCCGATAGCATTGATAAGCATTCATGGTATGGTAAACATCTTCATCCTTCCGAGCGAATTCAGAATCACATTTATTATGACCAATATTTGAATGAAGAATTAATTCCAGCGATTTTAGAAGAATGTAATGTATCGAAAGTTGCCGTTGCAGGTTGTAGTTTTGGGGGATTTCATGCGGCAAATTTTGCGTTTAGACACCCCGATAAAGTATCGCATTTATTCACGATGGGTGCCGCATTTGATATTCGTTCATTTTTGGGTGATTATTATGACGAAAATGTATTCTTCAACAATCCTCCTGATTATTTACCAAATTCAAACGATTCTAATTTGTGGAACATGAACATTGTCTTAGGTACTTGTAATTCAGATTTTTGTAAAAATGACAATGAACATTTATCCAAAATTTTAGCTCATAAAAATATCAATCATTGGTTGGATGTCCGATGGCATGGCACGCACGATTGGGAAATTTGGCGAGAAATGTTTCCAGAATATTTGAATAAAATTTAATTTAAGTACAACAGGTTTTCACGGGCAACGTGTGCACCTGTTGTTATCGCAAAAACCACAGGTTAGAAACCTGTGATACACAAAAAACATGAA
Source organism: Arcicella sp. (assembly GCA_043765945.1). Classification (GTDB taxonomy): domain Bacteria; phylum Bacteroidota; class Bacteroidia; order Cytophagales; family Spirosomataceae; genus Arcicella. Next base: position 21,981 of record JAYUIP010000287.1, on the reverse strand, counting down.
AAAAATAGGTATTCTTCACGGAATGGAGTCCTCATTTCCAGAGGCATTTGTGGAAAGAGTTAATCAAATTGCTCCCTTGGGAATCATGGCAGAACGCATGGTCGTTGATAAAGTTTTGCAAGGCGTTTCATCTGGTTATGATGTCATTATTGACCGCATTTCACAGGATGTTCCTTTTTATAGAGCAATGCTTAAAAATACGGCTCTAACGGGTACGGCGGTCATTAATAACCCTTTCTGGTGGTCGGCGGATGAGAAATTTTTTAATAATGCTTTGGCGGTTCATTTAGGCGTACCCGTTCCTAAAACGGTTTTATTACCATCAAAAGAACGTCCGACCGATACGGCAGAATCATCGTTCAGAAACCTGAAATTTCCTTTGCCTTGGGGTGATATTTTTGATCATATTGGGTTCCCAGCCTACATGAAACCTCATTCGGGCGGAGGTTGGAAAAGCGTTTACAAGGTCAGAAATCCAGACGAGTTGTTCAATGCGTATGATGAAACGGATCAATTAGTAATGCTTTTGCAAGAAGAAATTGTCTTTACCGATTATTTTAGATGTTATTGTTTGGGCGGGAAAGAGGTGAGAATTATGCCTTACGAACCTCGAAATCAGTCTCATTTGCGTTACGATGCACAATTGCCAACGGGACCACACGCTAAGAAATTATTGGCAACGGTTAAAGATTACGTTTTGAAATTAAATAATGCTCTCGGCTATGATTTCAACACCGTTGAGTTTGCGGTAAAAGATGGAATTCCTTATGCCATTGATTTTTGTAATCCTGCCCCAGATGCAGAAGTAACTTCCGTAGGTCAAGAAAATTTTGATTGGGTAGTTGATACGATGGCAAAAGTAGCAATTGATAGAGCCAAAAAACATAAAGTTGGCAAAGACAATTTAACTTGGGGAACATTCATGTCAAATTGTATTTTGGGTGGAAATTTGAGTGCTTTGGCGAGTTTGAAATAGGTTACAACTACTCATGGTAGGACTTTAAATCCTACCATGAGTAAGTATCGAAATCATTAATGTAAACGAAATTTCTAACCCTTTTTTAATCTTAAAACCCTAAAAGAATGCCATTATTCACCCTCGGAATCGAAGAAGAATTTCAGACCATTGACCCTGTAACACGGGAATTACGCTCGCACATGAGTAAGATTGTGGAGGGCGGACAAATCACGCTTCAAGAACGAGTGAAGGCAGAAATGCACCAAGCCGTTGTGGAAGTAGGAACAAATATTTGTCATAATATTCAAGAAGCAAGGGCGGAAGTTACAGAACTCAGAAAACATATTATTGAATTAGCTGATCAGCAAAATCTGTTAGTTGCTGCCGCAGGAACGCACCCTTTTTCAGATTGGCAAGACCAGTTAATTACGCCAAATGAACGTTATGACGCATTAATTGATGAATTAAGAGACGTTGCCAGAGGGAATTTAATCTTCGGGCTTCACGTTCACGTTGGGATTGAAAGTAGGGAGGAAGGCATTCAAATTTTGAATGCAGTACGTTATTTTCTGCCTCATATTTACGCCCTTTCAACAAATTCACCCTTTTGGTGCGGTCGAAATACGGGTTTTAAATCGTACCGTTCCAAGGTTTTTGATAAATTTCCAAGAACTGGAATTCCCGATTTTTTTGCTTCTGCCATTGAATATGATGAATACATCAAACTCTTGGTCAAAACAAATTGTATTGATAACGGAAAGAAAATTTGGTGGGATATTCGGCTTCATCCTTATTTCGATACCATTGAGTTTAGAATCTGCGATATTCCCATGCGGATTGATGAAACTATTTGCATTGCGGCTTTGATTCAAGCATTAGTTGCAAAAATGCACAAATTAATGAAGCAAAATCTCAGTTTCAGACCATACAGAAAGGTATTAATTAACGAAAACAAATGGCGAGCCGCTCGTTATGGAATTCAAGGAAAATTAATTGATTTTGGTAAGCAAGAAGAAGTTCCCTATCGTGAACTTTGTGGGGAGTTATTAGATTTTGTGGATGATGTTTTGGATGAATTAGGGAGCCGTCACGAAGTTGAATACATCAAACAAATTCTTGATCATGGAACGGGTGCTGATAGACAATTAGCCGTTTTTGAGCAAACTGGGGGAGATTTGAAGGCGGTTGTTGATTATATTGTGGAAGAAACAAAAGCGGGAATATATTGAATTTTCGATATTCGTTTTTCGTTTTTTGATGTTCGTTAAAATTATGATTTTCAGTAATTTCAAGTAAAAAAAAAGCCTCAACGAATCAAATTGTTAAGGCTTTTTTTTACTTGAAATGAAATCTTATTCAGCGTGTAACCAGGACTTTTTTGCTAACAAAGTTTCTTCATCTTCTTCATGGTCTGGGTCAGGTACGCAACAATCTACTGGGCAAACTGCCGCACATTGTGGCTCTTCATGGAAACCCATACATTCTGTACATTTATCGGGAACTATATAATAAAATTCGTCTGACACGGGAGTCATTGGATCTTTTCCACCAATTGATGAACCATCTTCTAATTCAACATCAACTAATTTTGTGCCTCCCGCCCAAGTCCATTCAACACCGCCTTCATAGATGGCAGTATTAGGGCATTCTGGTTCGCAAGCCCCGCAATTTATACATTCTTCGGTGATAATAATTGCCATAATATTCTTCTTTAATGAATATGAATTTTAAGCACACGGCTTCTTTAAATTCACATATTTAATAAACTCTTACAAATTTAATTAGTTTAAAATTAATAGCCTACAAAGTTTGAAGAGTATTGTAAAATATTTATTTGACAAGTTTTAAGTAAATTGCATAAAATTTTAGAAAACATGACACTACAAGCAAGAATCAAGGCTTTTGCCGACTTAGGACTCTATTTGAACGACCCCGAAAATATTTCAGAAATTGAACTTTGGGCGGATAAGGCATCTCATCAAAATAATTGGTTTACCGTCGAAAACACTAAAAAGTCCTTAAAAGCCATTGCGGATTATTATTTGAATGAAGATTTATTGACACAATGGACAGACCTCTACGAAATTCCAGAAACACCAGAAACTGTGAAAAGTATTGGTGTAATTATGGCGGGAAATATTCCTGCGGTGGGATTTCATGACATGATGACCATTGTGCTTTCGGGTCATGTTTGCGTAGCAAAATTGAGTTCACAAGATTCGTATTTAATGACGACTTTGATTGAGAAATTATTAGAAATTAACCCAAATTTAGAAATCAGAATTGCCGATAAACTAAATGAAGTTGATGCGTTAATTGCCACTGGATCAGACAATTCTGCGAAATATTTTGAATATTATTTCAAATCAAAACCACATATTATTCGTAAAAATAGAACATCGGTTGCAATCTTGAACCGAAATGAAACGGAGGAGGATTTTTTGAATTTGGGGAAGGATATAACCGATTATTACGGTTTGGGATGTAGAAATGTTTCAAAGATTTACGTTCCTGAAAACTACGATTTTACCAAATTTTATGATGCCATTGAGCCTTTGGGAGATTTTTTTTATCATAATAAATACAAAAACAATTACGACTACAACAAGTCAATCTATTTAGTAAACATGATGCCACATTTTGATAATGGATTCATGATTTTAGCTCCGAGTGAAAACTTAGTTTCACCAATTTCAGTAATTTTTTATGAAGAATATAGAAATGAAGAGGATTTGAAATTGAAAATAGAAGTGAATAAAGATAAGATCCAATGTGTGGTTTCAAAAGATGCTTGGTATGGGAAGAGTTTAAATTTTGGGGATGCTCAAAAACCTAAATTGTGGGATTATGCGGATGGAGTTGATACAATGGCGTTTATTTTAAGTATATAGTTTTCAAGTTGTTAAGTTTCTAAAGTGGTGCTTAAAATTGCCCGTTTCTCAACAAATCAGAAATTTAACAACTTGAAACTCTTTCATTCGACTCTCAACAAAATAACGGTTTTCCCAAACATTGGAGCTCCCACATATCCTCGTACGTTTAAAGTATTATTGTCTTTCAAAGTCATTTTGCCTGAAACGGTCATACCACTTCTTGGGTCACTGACTTGTCCGCCCGACCATACATTTTTACCTTCAAAAGTGAACTTCCTGAATATTTGATAGCCTACTTTTGGTTTTACTTTTAGTTCCTCTTTGCTTTCTTTTGAAGCAATCCAGATGATTTTTCCGAAATATTGACTTTCGCTTTTATAAATTTGAATTTTGGAAGTTTTGTCGTCTGTAAACCAAATACCGACAATTTTTTCAGCCTCATCTGTTGCGGCTTTTGAATTAATTTTTGAAGGGAAAGAAGTAATTAGAAAAATAATGATTAAGATGGCTTTAAGGTTTTTCATGGATTTTTTGATAGATAATAATGGTAAACTTTATGGCAAAATAATGATGCTAAAACGCCAATTCCTGCCCCTGCGAGGACATCAAGCGGATAGTGAACACCAATGTAAATACGACTGTATGAAACAATTATTGCCCAAATATACAAATACTTTATTCCATTGAATTGTTTACTAAATAATAATATTAGGCAAGTTACTAAGGCAAAAGTATTGGCAGCGTGAGATGAACAAAACCCAAATTGCCCTCCACAATTACCTACGAGATGAACCAGATTCTGGATTGAAGGTTCGTGGCAAGGTCTTAATCTATGAATCAATGGTTTCAAAATGCTCGAACATACTTGGTCGGAGATCATTACACTAAAAATTATCATCAATAAAATTCCAATAGATTTCCTTTTCTGAATCCAAACAATGCTCCCAATAATGATTCCATACATTGGAAACCAAGAATTTCTTCCTGTAATCCATACCATCATTGGGTCGAAAAAATCATTATGCAATGAATTAAACCATAAAAAAGCGTGGGTGTCGAGTTGATTAATCATCGAAATTCATTTTTTTTCTGATTCTCTGAATCGTGGATTTAGCAATTACTTCTGCTTTCGCTTCTCCTTCTTGCAGTTTTAGTTCAAGTTCAGGAATGTGGTTCATATAATACTCAAATTTTTCTCGCTCTTCTTTGAATTCCCTTACCAAAACAGCATGAAGGGCATTTTTTGCGTGTCCGTAACCATATTTACCCGCTAAATAATTGGCTCTCATTTCTTCAATTTCTTCTGGATTTGCTACCAATGAATATAATTTAAAAACATTATCTTCATCGGGATTCTTAACATCTTCCAAAGATTTCGCATCCGTCACAACCTTTTTTACCACTTTCAATAATTCCCTCTCCTCCAAGAAAATATCAATATAATTATTTAAGGATTTACTCATTTTAAGTCCATCAATACCTGGGATTGTCATAACTGCCTCATCAATTTTGGCTTCTGGCAAAACCAAAGTGCCTTCACCGTATTGACGATTAAACGCCCCACCCAAATCACGGGTCATTTCTAAATGTTGTCTTTGGTCTTTACCAACGGGTACGATATGAGCATCATATAGCATAATATCTGCCGCTTGCAGAACTGGGTAAGTGAAAAGTCCAGCGTTTACATCACCTAATTTTTCAGATTTATCCTTGAAACTTGTGGCATTTGCCAACATCGGAAAGGGCGTAAAACAGTTCAAATACCACATTAATTCGGTATGATAGCCCGCTAATTTTGATTGACGATAAAAGAAATTTTTATCCGCATCAAAACCGCAAGCTAACCAAGCAGCTGCAATGGCGTAGGTATTTTCACGCAATTGTTTACCATCTCTCAAAGATGTAAGCGTGTGTAAATCAGCAATAAACAAAAATGATTCATTGGCTGGATTTTTTGATAATTCAACGGCTGGACGAATTGCCCCCAAAATATTACCTAAATGTGGTCTGCCTGATGCTTGTATGCCTGTAAGTATTCGCATTTTTTTGTGTAACCCGAACTTTCCTGCTCGGTTTTATTTTTATAACCTAAGATTTTTAAATTAGGTCTATGGTAATGAATGGTTGAATTAGAAATAAATTTCTACAAAATTCAATAAATTATACCAATCCATCAAATCAAGCACAATAGTTTTTGTGTAAATTAGTATCTTTGAAACGAAAAGCAACCTTCGTTACAGAATAATTGTCTAAAAATCAACAAGATGTCTATTACAAAAAGCACGTTTCAGTTCTTGCAAGATATAAAAAATAATAATACTCGTGAATGGTTTGCCGCCAATCGGAAAAGATATGATAAAGTAAAATCTGATTTTGAAGAAACTATTAAGGAATTAATTGGCTCAATCGGCGAATTTGAAAATATGACGGGGGTTGAAGTGAAGCATTGTAATTACAGAATCGCCCGTGATGTTAGGTTTACCCACGACAAAGCTCCATATAAATCATGGTTATCAGCCAGTTTTTCGGAAGGAGGGAGGAAGTCGGGTAGAGTGGATTATTACTTACATATTTCAGAAAATGAATCATTTTTAGGCGGTGGAATGTGGGCGGCAACGCCTGAACAATTAGCTAAATATCGACAAGAAATTGATTATAATGCTCAAGAATTCAAGGCTATTATTCAAGATGCTAATTTTGTGAAAACCTTTGGTAATATTCAAGGGGAAGCCGTTAAATCATCGCCAAAAGGTTACTCGAAAGACCATCCAGAGATTGAACTACTCCGTTTTAAGCAAGTATTCTTTATGCACAATTTTACAAAAGAGGAAGTTTGTTCACCTGATTTTGTGAATAATGTAACCCAAACGGCAAAATTTTTAAAACCATTTTTGGATTATTTTAATGTACTATTTTTTGAACATCAAGAACCAATTGTTAAATTGTAGAAAATACTATTTTCTTTTGATTTTCCAAAACCAATACCAACCACAATGATTAAAAATTTACTTTCGATGTCTCTTTTTTTCGCAATTCTGACTTCTCTATGGAATTGCTCTTCTGAAATCCCCGAACTTAAAAAGCCAAAAAGCCCACAAAAGGATATTTTGAGCTTTAAATTTACTGATTTCAATCCCGTTGTTGAGGGCGATATTGATACTTCGCTTCGCACTGTTCGTTTGCGTGTTCCCGTTGCCTCGAAAGTAACCGCCTTGAAACCAACCATCACGGTTACTCCTTCTGCCACGGTTACGCCTAATTCCTTAATTACACAAAACTTTACGGTACCGCAAACCTATTTTGTAACGGCGGCAGATTGCACAAAACGTGCCTATCAAGTAAGTGTAATTGTGGCTTTGGCAACCGACCCAGAGATCACGGGAATTGAAACTATTTCGATTAAGACTACGGAATCGTTTTTTATTTATGGTAAAAACTTCATCAATAGAAGTTTACAGGCAAGATTTATTTTGACTTCTAAAACTACGGGAAAAACCTATAACTTGACGAATGTGAACTTAACGGCAATCCAAGCCAAAGTTCAGGTGCCTTTCGATGTGCCAGTGGGTTTATACTCAATCATGGTTGATGTAGGTGGACGACAATTCAAATATCGTACGTTGGATTTGAAAGTTACGGGGGCAGGAACTGAATTAATTATCAATCGTATGACGGTTTTGGCTTACATTCGAGGGCAGGATTTAATTATTACTGGAAATAATATCAAGGCTACGAAGGCTCAAATTAGGTTTCAGCCACAAATAGGAGGTACTACCCAAACCAAAGATGCTGTAATTAATACGGCAGGAACACAAATAAAATATACGATTGAAACTGTGTTTCCCGCACCTAATCGTTGGACGCTGACAGTGCTTTTGGATGGGAAGGCTTATGCTTTGCCTGATTTAGTTACTATTACTGCGAGATAATTTATTAAATATTCCACTAAAAATTAAATTATACAAATGCAAAAAATAGCTATCTACTTTTTCATGTTATCAATAATTTCAAGTTGTGCATCTCCAAAACCAATTACATCAAAAGTTAACCCTGAAATTGTTCAAAAGTTAGGAGTATTGCCCAATATCAGTATAATCAATGTTTTGAATGCTCGGAAAGATGATGAAATTAAAGAAGGTTTTTGGGATAATTCCGCTGGAACTTATGCGGATGAAGCAATAAATACTTTCTTTAAAAATAAGAAAATAGATAATCAAAAATTATCACTTACCTTAGAAGAGGATAGTTTGTTAACCACCGAAATTTATGGCTATTTTTCTTCCATGAATAAAAAAGACGTAAATTATTTGACAAAAGAGGATAAAAATTACAACACCTCAAAAACCCGTGAGGCATTTAATGAAATCAAAGTTTCGGATGAAATTTCAAATTTAATTAAAAGTAAAAATTTAAGATTTGTACTTTCTACGCTAACCGTCGGGATGAAAAGAACCGACAAAAGTCTTTTTAATCGTGGAGTTGGAAACGTTGGAAAATATATTGCTGCATCGGGTTTAGCTTATCTCACTGGTGGAGGAATTTATTTTCGTTCAATCCCTTATCTATCAAATACTTACTTGATCTTAATTGATGCTGAACAAAAAAATCTTGCCATGTTTATCAAGAAAACGGAAGAATTTGACCCTACAAACAAGGCAAGTTTGCAAGAACAAGTAACATTTGGTTTAGAAAATTATTGGGTTTATCATGCCGCTTATTACAAACAGAAATTTGGAAATAAATAGAAAATAACCTCTCAAAAGCGACCCATTCAGTCGCTTTTTTGTTCATTATGATAGATTTGCGGAGCCTTTTAATATTTTAGTTTTCAATATTCTTTACTTGAAGTTCGTACGAAATTAAAGATTTTTCTGATTTTCTGATTTTTATTAATGGCAATTACGAGTGGCATAATGGATTTGTTTAAGTCACAGGCAGTAATATCGGGTTTATGCTTGCTTCATTGTCTGGCGATTTTGAGTGGTTATAATTTCGAGAATAATGATTAGGCTGGATTTCTGAATACCTCAATTATTAGTAAAGTCAACAATTCAAACGTAGGTTTTGTGTATAATTCAAATTTGATTAATACCAACTTTGGGATTATAGAATCACCCGCTTCAAATGGAGAACAAAATCTGTCTGACAAATGGATTCAGGAATGTTTCTTGAGTTTAAGTTAATGTGATTACAAAAAACCTACTTTCAAAAAATTATACCTACCTTTATATCAGTTTATGGTGCTTTATGATTGGAATCATCCATTCGTGATGCTTAATAGGGAAATTGGTAAAAGCCGATACTGTCCCCGCAACTGTAAGTTTTGTAAAGTCATTCTCATTCTTCAATAACCACTGGAAACGATTGATAATTTTCAATCTAAATCTGGGAAGGTTCGGGAAACGATAAAACGAGTCAGGAGACCTGCCATTGAATCATTCTTGATTTTTGTTTACGGAAGATGAACAAAATTGAGCGTTAGATTATCCTTTTTTATTTTAGGTATTTAGTGGTTGGTATTAGTGGAAATTTTCCGTTAACCAATTAATCTATTAGCCCTAAATCACAAATCACAAAATGTTCAAATCATTACAAAAAACCCTTCTCATGGTAGGCGTGTGTCTATCTACGTGTGTTTACGCACAGGAAACAGCAAAAAACAAAAATTTAGAGGAAGTAATCGTTACTGGAAACAAGACAGAGCAGAAACTGTCACAAACAGGTAAAGTCATCACCGTTTTATCGGATTCTACCTTGCAAAAGTATCAGTCGCAGACGGTTACAGAATTATTAACTCGTCAGGCAGGATTTATGATTGTGGGTTCGCAAAACACTTTTGGAACGAATCAAGATGTTTACTTGCGGGGTGCAGGTACGGGAAATACGCTTATTCTGATTGATGGAATGCCAATGTATGACCCGTCGGGGATTTCATCAAGTTTTGATCTTAATATGATAACCGTTGCAGAATGTGAGCGGATTGAAATTCTGAAAGGAGCTCAATCAACGCTTTACGGGTCTGATGCAGTAGCAGGGGTTATTAATATTTTCACGAAAAAAGGTAATTCTATGAAATCACTCAGCGGAAATGCTTCATTAAATGCTGGAACTTATGGAACTGTCAGGGCAACAATTGGCGTGAATGGCTCTTTTTCAAAAGGCTATTATAATGTTCAATATACCCGCTTACAATCGGACGGATTTTCAGCCGCTTTTGACAAAGTAGGAAACAAAGGGTTCGATAATGACGGAATTCGTCAAAATAATATTTTAGCTAATGTTGGGTACAACCTCACAGAAAACCTTCAAGTGAAATTTCGCACTTTAATTAATGGTTACAAGACAGATATTGATGCTGGTGCATTTGCTGACGAAAAAGATTATACAATCGATCAAAAATTTAATATGTTTGCCATAGGTTTAGTAAACAGCTATGCCAAAGGAAAATTGACATTTAATTACGGATATAGCAAAAGCAAAAGGAATTTTCTGGATGATTCTGTTTCAGTTGAAAAAGGAGCGTTCAATAAATACGTCATACAATTTTACGGAGGAAATACTCACTACGCTGAAATCTATAACTCTTTGAAAATTAACGATAATCTTGAAATCGTAGCGGGTGCGGACTATCGTGCCGCCAATACAGACCAAACTTATGTGTCATACAGCCAATACGGGAAATATGCCTCCCCAGCTCTTGGTGCAGACACTGCCAAAACCAATATCTTTAGTATTTATGCTTCGGGATTACTGAAAACTAAGATCGGATTTTTCTTGGAATTGGGTGGACGTTACAATAATCACTCGCTGTATGGTAGCAATTTTACGTATTCATTTAATCCATCTTATCTACTTAGCGATCAAGTGAAATTTTTTGTCAACCTTTCATCGGGTTTCAAAGCACCATCTTTATACCAATTGTTTTCACCATACGGCAATAAAGGACTAAATCCTGAAAGGTCTGTTTCTTTGGAAGGCGGTATTCAATTATTTGCAAAAGATAAAAAATCAGACATAAGAATATTGCATTTCGACCGTCATATTAAGGATGTTATTTATTTTGAATCACTTTCAAAAGTACCTTACGGACGTTATATCAATTTTGATAGACAACATGATTATGGTTGGGAGGTTGAAGGTAAAACGCAAATTGGAAAAGTTAATTTGTGGGCAAATGTAACGATTCTACAGGGGGCGATTACTACTCAAATTGCCAAAAAAGATACTTCATTCAATAACCTTTTTCGTCGCCCTGAAAGCACTTTTAATCTTGGATTAGGTTATCAAGTAACTGAAAATATGTACGTTAGTGCTAATTTAAGGAGCATTGGTAAACGCATTGACCGTTTTTATAACAGTGCCACTTTCAAAACGGAAAGTGTAACATTAAATGCTTATTCAACCTTTGATTTTTACTTGGAATACAAATTTAGCCGTAGAATAAAATCATATTTTGATTTAAAAAATCTGACAGATACCCAATATTTTGATATTTATGGGTACAATAGTAGAAGGTTTAACTTTATGGCTGGTGTCAACATTACGTTTTAAATAATCACAGAGACGGTTTCCCTTAGAACGGAACCGTCTTTTCTAAATTTCAATTAATATGAGACAGACATTTAATCCTCGTTTATTGACGCTTTTATTTTTCATTTTGGTAATGGCAATTATTAGAATTCTAAATGTTGAAAAATTAACTTCTTTCAACGAATTTACTCCTTTGGGTGCTGTGTGTATGTTTGGCGGAGCTTATTTTACCAATCGTTGGAAAGCTATCATGTTTTCGCTGGGTATGCTTCTGGTGAGTGATTTAGTGATAAACCAAGTGGTTTATCATGGTAAATACGGTATTATGTACAGTAGTTGGTTCTTTGTTTATGCAATATTTGGGTTGATTACGCTTTACAGCAAGCAAATTTTACAAAAAATAAATGCAAAAAATATTATTTTAGGGGCAATTGCAGCATCAGTTGGACATTGGTTAATGGCTGATTCTGTAGTATTTATCGGTGGTGGTACAGACATTCGCACGATGCTTCCATTGAGTCGGGATTGGGCTGGTTATTTGCAGTGTTTAGCCCAAGGGTTTCCTTACATGAAAAACTTTTTAATAGGTACATTGGTTTATAGCGGTTTAATGTTTGGAGCTTTTGAATTATTGAAAGTTCGTTTCCCAAAATTAGCGTAGTTTGGTTTGTCGTTATTCGATTTTGGATGCTTGGTCTTTTTCCGAAAATCGAAAATCAGACATTGAACAATAAACAGCAACAATCTAAAATAATATGAAAGTAGTCTCCTTCCTGCCTGCCGCAACGCAGATGATTTATGACATGGGTTTACAAGACCTTTTGTATGGTGTAACTTTTGAGTGTTCGGAATATTCACGAACTGAAAAACAGATTTTGGTGCGTTGTGTACTGGAAGGAAAAGACTATTCGAGTGAGGAAATTGACCGTATTTTCTCCGCTTCGAAAGCACAAGGCAAAAGCCTTTATTATGTCGAAGAAGATAAACTTCAATCCATCGCCCCAGACTTGGTGATAACCCAAAATGTATGCGAAGTCTGTCAGATTGACACAAAATGTACACAAGCTGTGATTGATAATTTGAACAAAACACCACAAATCGTAGCCCTAACACCCCAAAGTTTAAGAGATGTTTTTGAATCTGCTATCACCATTGCCTCGGCTTTGGGCAGAGAGGAAGCCGCCCTTGAATATTTGGCGAAATTACAAACCCGCATCAATATTGTAATTGATAAACTCCGTGAACATCAGGCATTGCCAAAACGAGTGATGTTGATGGAATGGATTGAACCAATTTATAATTGTGGACACTGGATTCCACATCAAATTGCTTATGCTGGTGGGATTGATATGTTAGGAAATCCGTCGGGAGATAGCATCGTTACTTCTTGGGAAAAAGTGTTGAAATACGACCCAGAGGTTTTAATTATTGCTCCTTGCGGTTTTGAAACCAAACGGAGTCTGGAAGAATTACATTTATTAACTCTTAAAAATGGTTGGGAGAACCTCCAAGCGGTTCAGTGTAAATCGGTCTATGTGCTTGATTATGAATTATTTACTCAACCAAGTGCCTCGACTTTGGTGAATGGTATTGAAATTTTGGCAGCCTTATTTCATCCTAAAATCTTTAAAATACCCGTTCATCTGAATCATAAAATTCACAGAGTTTTTGAGGATTCTTTTGTTTGAAATTAAAATATTGATAGTATGACTTTGAGTATGTCATCAATAGTAGCCCAAATTTGACACCCATACAGAAATAAAAATCGCCCTTGGTTGGACACCCAATACCAATCATACAGGTTTATTTGTGGTCTTAGCGTACACGCCGAAATAGCAATAGGCAGAAAGTTTACGGATTTACAAGGTTATGTAAATCAATATTTGGTAAAAAAGCAATTAAAGTAATGCTAATGGTCAGCGAAATCCTCTTTTAGTAAAATGAAAAAAGCCTTAATGAATTGGTCGGGTGGAAAGGATTCTGCTTTATCGCTTTACCATATTTTGCAAAATAAAGAATATCAAGTTGAACATTTACTGACTTCATTGAATGATTCTTTTAAACGGGTTTCGATGCACTGTGTTCGGGAAGAATTGCTCGACCAACAAGCTGAAAATATTGGTATTAATTTAGTAAAATTGCATTTGGCAGAAACCGTTTCAATGGAGGAATATCAAGCAACAATGGTAGAAACTATGAAGCCTTTGGTTGATTCAGGCATCAAATATTCCATTTTTGGTGATATTTTTTTGGAAGATTTACGTAAATATCGTGAAGAACGTCTTGAACAAATGGGTATGAAAGGCGTATTTCCTATTTGGAAACGCCCGTCATTAGAATTATTAGCCGAATTTTGGGACTTAGACTTTAAAACAATCGTGGTAGCCGTAAACGGAAATCATTTGGATAAATCGTTTTGTGGTAGAATCCTCGACCGTGATTTCGTCAAAGATTTACCTTCAACGGTTGATTCTTGCGGAGAAAATGGTGAATTTCATTCCTTCGTTTTTGAAACACCATATTTCAAGAATTCTATTAAATTTGATATTGGAGAAACCGTTGATAAAACCTATAATTTCAAAAATTCAGACGGTGATGATTTAACTTCTACCTATTTTTTTACCGATTTGATTCCTAAATAAATGAAACTACTCTTCTCATGGTCGGTTGGGTGGTAAAAATTCATGTTTTGCTTTGATGCAAATGAATTAGCAACTTAGAAATAAAACTTATGGGGCATTTGTTGTGCTATTCAAAACCCTTGACTGGCTTTAACTTCACAAGATTAGAGCATGGGCTTATTAAGTATCATCATCTATGAATGTCTCAAAATAATATTAGATATACCAGAAATTTTTAAGCCTTACGGATATTGCTGTATTAGAAAACCTGCCACGAGTTATGATAATTTGTCCATGATAGAGCAATGACGTACCAATGATTGAAATTATTGTACCCTTTCACAGCTTTAACCCTACTGTTAAAAAAAAGCTCCGTGCATCGGCTGGAATAATCCCTGGACCTGGAAAACCCAATGCTCTTCTGGTAAAATATTTATTATCGGTTAAGTTGTTGATACTCAGACCAAAATCAAGCTTTCCTGTTTTATAATTTGCCGTCAAATCCATCAAATAATACGCTGGAATTTCGCCTACTAAACCATCAGCAGTTTGGGGAGAATTGTAAGCATCCGTGAATTGTTGACTGGTTCGGGCAAATTGAAAGGTTGTTTTGAATCCTTTTTGTTGAAAAGTCAGCCCTGTTCTGAGGATAGTTTTGGGGGCATATTCCACTTGTTTCCCCACGATTAGGGTTTTTAATAATGGATTAATTGCTTCCGTGTAAGTCGCATCCGTATAGGCAAAACTGCTAAAGAAAGATAATTCATTTTTGGGATTTTCGTGTTTTATTTTGGAGAAATTTATCTCCCCAAAAGTCTCAATACCAATACTTCTTGAACGCCCCACGTTGGTTCGATAACGGATAACTTCAAGCCCATCAACAGAGGCAATTCTGATGATTCCGATGCGGTTGTTGTAATCTAAATAATACGCACTAACGTCGTAATTTAACCAATTTTTATAGTTCCCTCGAAAGCCCAAATCAGCATTGAAACCTGTTACGTCCTTGAGGTTGGCATCCACTTGAAAATTGGGTGTTCTCACCAAAATATCAGAATAATTTACTGGACTATAATTTTGAGAAATATTGAAGTACAATTCTGATTGTGAGGTAGTTGCATAATTTATTCCAATACCAAAAAGTGGAAATCGACGGGTATTTTGTTGTTTTCCCATGAAGGTTTTGTTGGTAACTTCATCGAAACTATACCCTTCGGAATTTGAATTAATGTACTCGTAACGCACGCCAGGCGTGATGCTAATTTTGTCATTCAACCACAAAACATTTTCCAAAAATATAGCCCCGTTGTAAGACGGAAAACGGTAATCAAATTCATCTAATTTTTGTGGATTCGGAAAACTAAAATTAGCCTCTTTCCCTTTGAATCCGCTACCTTGTTGACGTTGGGTATTGCCTTGATAATAGCGTAAACCCACTAAAAAAGAAGCCTTATTATTGAATATGGCGTAACGGTGTAGAAGCCTCGCCTCCGTACCAAAATTATTGTAATTATCGTAAGTCAATTGTCGACGTTGAGTAGAGTCCGTGCGGTCTTTGATGGGGTTGATAATATTGCCAATCGACCCTCTTTCTGCAATCAAACCATACGCCCTAACATTGAATTTTGTTCGTTCGTCCACCTGATAATCAAGCGTAAAAACGGGCATATTCCACTTTGCTTGAAACCAATTTCGGTTTCGATTGCTCACCTGCGGATTTTCGTTGAATTGAACATCCGTCAATCCCCCAGGTTGTTGCATAAGATAGGACATTGAAGTAAGTTCAGTGCCAATTTTTATTTTCTTACTCAATCGATAAGCCAACGAAAAATAGCCCGTATTGACGTTGAAGTTAGTATTTTGCCTCCACCCATTGCCTTGTTTGTGCGTAAAAAAAGCATAATAATTCAGCTTATCCACTTGTCCACCAATTGAATTAAAGGAGTTGAAAAGCCCATAAGTTCCGCCCGTTTGTCGGGTAATAAACTCAAACTTTTTATCAGGATTTCCCTTTTTGAATTGAAAATTTAACAAACCCCCAAACTGCGTTCCGTACTGCAAAGATGCTGCCCCACGCACAATCTCAATGCGGTCAATGGCTTCGGTGGGCGGGGTATAATAACTTTCTGGATAACCGATGGGGTCGGCTGAAATATCGTAGCCATTTTGTCGGGTGTTAAATTCGGTGGTTCGGTTGGGGTTCAGACCACGAGTAGCGATACCCAACTGAATTCCCGCCGCATCATTTTCTACGATGTTTACGCCTGGTACTTTGGCATAAATCTGTCGGGCATTATTAGTGGATAAATTGGCGTTGATTCCTGCCAAAACTATCACCTCATTTTTCTTGCCCGCATAGATTGCCATGTTTTCCACATCAGCCAATCTTCTGATTCCATTTTGGTCATTTCGTTGTGCTAAAACGTTCACTTCATTTAGGGTTTTACTGTCCGATTCTAAATTAAAATTTAAAATCAAGGATTGCCCTTTCTGAATCGTAACACTTTGTTTTTGAGATAGATAGCCAACAGACGAAGCAATAAAATTGAATTTCCCCGATGAATGTAGAAGCGTATATTTTCCCGCAGAATCCGTCAATGTTCCCTTGCCCGATTCATATACTTTGATACTGGCAAAAGGGATACTCTGCCCCGTTTTGTCTGTAATTTTTCCAGAGATATTGGCGGTTTGGGCGTAGGAATTTAAAGTAAATATTACCCCAATAATGCTGAAAAATATCAGTCTTCGCACCCCTATCCCAACCCTTTCCCCTCGAAGGGAAAGGGCTTTAATCCCTTGTTTTTGAAGTCCTTCCCTTTGAGGGGAAGGATTTAGGATGGGGTAATTTTTTATGTGGTTTTTCATCTAAATTATTTCCATTTATTCACCCAAGTTTTGGCGTGAAATCCTTCCTTTTCTTTCACTAAATCTACGGTCGGATTAACTAATAATTGACTTCCTCGCCCGTTGAGTGAAGCATAACATTCTGCTCTGATTTCAGTTTCTCCCACGCCATTTTCTACGTAATAATGATGCAAATAATGGGCAAATTGCATAATCATATCAGGTTGAAAACTCATTTGTCGAGCTTGAATTTTGCTTAAAAAATCCTTTGGATTAACCGTAAATTCTTCTCCCGTTCTCTTGACTCTTACGTGGTATTCAAGACTGGCGTTTTTTTCCATCAACATAATATTCCAAGAAAAACGAAAACCTTGTTCGTGCCATAATACATTTCCTCCGTAAAAATACAACCTAAAAGGGATTAGACATTGTAGGAAAATGAATATTGATACAATCGTGTATTTCAATTTATTAAAATTAGACGAATGGTTTGCATTGAATGGTTTCATCTCATCTTTACTTCTACCAAAAAATATTAAAACTCGTTCATGCAAACCAGTAGGAAAGAAAATCAGAGCCGTAAAAATCATCATCCACGGAAACATTCCGATATAAAAAAGGAAATGGGTCAATAAATGAAAAATGACAATGAGAATATAAATAGGCAAACGAGTTTTCCGAAAACAAAGGAGAAATGGAGCGGATAAATCAAAAATCATGGCTAACCAACTAAGTAAAAATGCTACCCATTTTTCGGTTAATAAATGCCCAATAATAGGTAAATGTTCATTAGCGGAAAGCCAAATTCTGAGGGGTTGAGCAGCAAACAGCCAATCGTGTTTTAGTTTGGCGATTCCCCCAAAAAAATAAACCATTCCCACTTGAATACGTAAAGCCCAAAGCATCCAATCCTGGGTGTATGTGTCTGACAATAAGAATGAGATAGATTTTTTAAGATACTTATCCAACGAAAAAGAATGATTCATTGGCAAGAAACACATCAGAAAAGACAGTAAACTAACTTGATAGTAATGGTTCAGATAAACGCTTTTATCAAGTAGTTCAACGTAGGTAAAAAGCACAAAAAACAGCACAATAGCGTAACGATAAAATAGCCCCAAAGTAATGAGCAAACTCAGAAAAATCAAGCCGTAAAAAACCCAATGAATGTAGGGTTCGGTCAAAGGTTTTATCCAATCAAAACCGTAGAAAGTGAAATAGAATTGTGGTTTTACGTAAAATTCTGTAATCCAACCTTTGGCAATAAATCGCAATTCAGCAACTAACATCAATAGTCCAAAAACAATCCTAAAAAAAGCCAATGAACTTCCAATATTTGCAAGATCGAATCTTGAAGTCCAAGCGTCGAAAACCGAATATCGAACATCTAAAAACTTTTTAATCTCCGTCATTATCACTAAAAGTCAATAAAACCCCCAAATTATTAATCATGTCAACCTCCATCATTACCTGCAATTTTTTGATTTCGTCATACGCAGCCTGTACTTCGGCTTTGTTATTGACAACCGCAACAGGAAGTGGCTTTGAAATAGCGTTCAGCTTTACATAAACCGCAGCGAATTGGTTTTTTATCTTCTTCGATAAAAGCTCTTCGCCCGATTTTGCTTCTAATTTATCCAATAAGTCATCTATTCCGACGCCATCCGTTCCCGACAAATTTTTCCCTAAAAAAGCGTTTTCAATTCCCTTTAATTCATTGATTGTCAAAGCAATAGAGTTTTCACTTAAAATGGCTTCCGCAAAATCAGGTTGGGGCGTTCCGTTATTTCTTCTACCAATTGGCACACCAATTCGTTCATCCCTTACGGTATAAATCAAATCAATTAACTTGTTTGACATTACGCCTAATGATGAATTAATATCTCTTCCATCTGAATTGATAAACCTTGTAACATACCCATTTTTCCAATCGTCCAGCACCAATTTAGCTTGATTTTTAAGATTGATTGATAAAGCCTTTAAATAAGAGATTCTTTTTCCCCCCGTGACCCCAGCGTACATATTAACGACATTTGAATTGACTTTCGATTTATCAAAAATCATGTATTCAATCACATGAACTCCTTTTACAGTCGCTCCTTTTTGTTCAATGAAAGTATTATCAAAAGTTACTCCTTCCGAAATAGTTTTTTCTAAAAGTGTGATGTTTAAGTAGGTTCCTTTGGAAGAGTAATCAATATTTGACAAGAGAAACTTATCTTCAATTGGTCCCTGCTTGAAAACCGATGCTAATTTCCAAGTCTTCGCCATGTCTACCCATGCTTGTTGAGCGGCAATTAGTTTTTGTTCGTTTTTCACATCCGAAGCATAAGCCGTAATTGCCAAATCCAACGCATCCGATTTTTGATAAAATGCTTCAAATGAAGGGATTATGACGTTATTTCCTAAATTAGTCAGCATTGATTTACGATCAAAACTTTCAAATTTATCCGTGATTTCTTCTGTTTTGGAACATGCCCAAATAAGACAGACAGCTGAGAATGTGATTAATATTTTTTTCATTGTGATTAATGTTTGCAGGTACAATTTTATCTATTTCTACAAGTAGTCTTCTTGCACTTACTGTAAAACGTCAATAAACGGTAAATGATTTCCTAATCAAAAGTATCATTTACCGTCGTTTGAATTAAATGTAATTTTGGGTAATAAAATTCGGTTATTTTCTTATAATCAGTACAAAATAAATGGTCGTATTGAGTTTCCATTTTGAGATGTGGTAACCCGAACCATAAGAATTATTCAGAAAACTTATTAAATAATGTACTAAATTGACATTATCTTTCTTCAACAGTTAGCCAATTTTGTTTAAAATCAAGCATATCTTGGGCGGTGAAACCATAGATATTTTGTAGCGTTTTGGAGAATTCTAAAATCTTATCTACTTCGGCTTGATTACCCACAAATTTCGAAGGATTTTCCATTTTTGCTAAGAGTTCATCAATTTGAGTATCCGTAATTTTCTTTTTGGTAATTCCTTTGAATCCTCCTAAAAAACCAATAGCTTCTCCCATCGAGTGCAAGCCTCCCACACGCAAAACATCAGTTGCTGGGATGATACTTAACTTTGTGTAAACGTCATTAAAATAATTAATCACCGTTGCGGCATTGGCTTTTTCCCAATTCAATAAAATGGCTTCAATGGCTTCATCACGTTCTTTATTGTAGTTTGCCCCCGCCTTGATGGCAGCTTGGGCTTTGATAAAATTAGCTTTTATATCCAAATAGAGTCCGCCAGTTCCTTTGGTTCTGCGGGTGGCATAATTGGCTAAATACACGTCTGGAGCGGTTGATTTGGTGGCATTACTCGTGTTAGGAAATAAAGGGTTTGCTCCAAAATAATAGATTGCTTTATCCAAATTT
The DNA here is from genome assembly GCA_043765945.1 of Arcicella sp. Lineage (GTDB taxonomy): Bacteria > Bacteroidota > Bacteroidia > Cytophagales > Spirosomataceae > Arcicella. The sequence goes on along the minus strand of JAYUIP010000287.1, from coordinate 1,774 downwards.
GCTTGGGTTGGCGTTGCTAATAAGATAACGCCTTGATTGTAATGGAACGCTCCGAATAAGCCTTTTGAAACAACTTGCTCTAAATCCAATCCCTTTTCATCAAAGATATACGCTCCTGAAATACCTCCGACACCATTCTCAGCGGGAGTTTTTCCCAAAATATACACGGCATTTGCCTTACTTGCTCTGGATAATTTTTCGTTAATCAAAGGTGTTAATGTTTTGTAATATCCTGTTGAAAGCCCAGAAATTGACTTGTTGAATAAACCGTTTAAAGTGGCAGTTTCTACGACTGTTCCTTTGATACGGGCTTTTTTCATTTCATTTTCATAAGCTACATAATCTAACCTTAATAACGTTTCTGGGGCGATACTGGTAGCAAAAGTTGATGCATCATAACTGGCGGGAATGACCAAAGGATCAATTTTGACTTCGTCTTTTGAACACGAAAAAATAATGAGAGATAAAAGGGCAATGACAAAATTTTGCTTTTTCATTTGAGTTTTTATTTTTAATTGTAATTGTAAGTAATGATTGAGTTTAGTTAATTAAAAGTGATTCGGCTTTGATTTCCTTCTTTTTTTTGAGAGAAAATAGTGTTTAATAAAATTGAGATGAGAATAATCATTCGTAACAAATGCTCCATACTATTTGATAGTATGAATTGATGATACAAAGTTTATTACTATTTAGAATAATTCCAAATACTTTTACTATTTATTTGGAATTATTCTAAATAATACCCAAAATCGTTGTATTAAAATCATATAAATTGGACGCAGCACCGATGGAGTAAACAAAATTGTATCTTTCTGAAATTAGTAATACCATTAAACTGCAAGAAAAATTTGGAATTTTATTTAATTTTTCACTTGGTGAATCTCATAAAGATCGTGAAGTATTGAAACTTGAAAATAACCTGTCTGAGGGTATTGTTGGACGTATTGTTGTGAAGTAGAAATTTTTGATAATAAATCGGATGTTCAAATGTGGTTGAAGGATAGATAGATATTTTTCCAACCCGAAAATTATATAAAACAAACATTCAAAAATATAACACCTTGAATACAAGGTTATTAGTATCTTTGCGTTTCAATAATTAAAATGAAATCACGTTGCACCCGCATATTTTGTTTGCTTATGGCAATTCAGGTACTTTTTATGAGTACAGGGTTTTCTATGATTGAACATTTTTGCAAGTTAAAGGGTAAGCAAACGTTCATTTTATCTTCGCCCCCTAAGTGCTGTTTTAACAAAATAAAACACGAAAATAAATCAAATAATGCACTTTTGAAGAGAACAAAATGCTGTAACGAACAGACTACTCTCTTCAAAATTACCCCCAACGCTTCACAAGGACACGAAGTAGCACAAGGATTCCAACCTCAAAATTGGATTATCGTTACTCCGAAGGTATTGTCTTTTTCTGCGTGGGTGTCCCAAGCCATTTCTTGTAAAGTTCCTCATTTTCATAGTCCCGCACCCCCACTTTCTGGGCGTAACCTTCTCGTATTTATCCAATCGTTTCTAATTTGATACAGTTTAATAAAATTGTAGGTGTTCACTATGTTTCTGCGTAGGATCTACACAATTTTATCCTAAACTGTATTTTTTTACGTCTTTATTTATCGGAATCCCTGTTTTTAGGTGAAAATGTGTTTTTCATCTAAACGCATTGCATTCGATAATCAAACATATTTTACAGAAACAAACATGATTTTATATATCAAAAACATGGTTTGCGACCGATGTAAAATGGTAGTAGCAGACCTCT
>JAYUIP010000286.1:0-7657 GCA_043765945.1 Arcicella sp. | reverse complement strand
AGACAAAATTTACTGATAACGATTCATTTTTCTTGAATATCTATTAATTTCCCAACAAGCCATGAAACTTATTGTAACAATCCACAGTCCGAAGGCTTCACGGGCGAGTTCTTGATTATGAGATTTCATTGACATCCCCGTTCCTTCCGTGAAAAAACCTTCCCAAGCCGTCATCATATTCCATGAGTTCATCCCACCTGCAAAAGATAGCACAATCAAAACCAACAACATTTCTGGATTTGCTTCCCCTTGATAAGTTCTGAAAGTCGCATAAGCAGCAATCAAATAAATGGGAATCCAAAGCATAGGGTCAGGGTCATTGTATTGCAAGCCAGCAAAAAGAATGAAGATTATTGTAAAAATTAGGGCTATGTGTTTCATTTGGGATGTTTTTTTTCGTAAATATAACAAAATCACTTACAAAAACTATCCAATGCTATTTTTGCATCTGCATAACCCAAGCGGTTTGCCTTTTTCATATTCATACAAGCCTCATCGTTTTTATTCATCTTTTGTTGAACCACACTTAATCCATAAAAAGCCTTCGCAAACCTTGAATCTACTTTCACTGCATTCAAAAAATCCTTCTCAGCATTTTCATAATTTTTCGTTTGGAAATAAATATTCCCTCGATTATACAAAGCATTGGTCTCTTTTGGATTCAATTTCAAGGCTTTATCAAAGTCATTAGTTGCTTCTGGAACTTTCAATAATGCCGCATAAATTATTCCACTTTTTACATAAATTTCAGCCGTATCTGGTTGAATTTCAGCCGCTTTCATGCAGTCTTTCAACGCTCCTTCCCAATCAGATTTCTCCATTTTCACAGAGGCACGATTGAAATAAGGTTTATAATCTTTTGGGTTTATCTGAATTGCTTTTTCATAATCCAACAAAGCATTTGCATAATCTTTCAACTCGAAATTAGCCGCTCCACGCATATTGAACGCCCTTGCATTTTCGGAATCTTTGTCAATGGCTTGATTCAAATATTCAACTGCCTCTTTGGCATTTCCTTTTTGCAATTGTTCTTTGGCTTTATCCAAAAATGCTTCTGATGAACTTGTGCAGGCAGTTAGTAGTAACCAGTAGGCAGTAATGAGTATGACGGGTTTCCAACCTGTTCTTGGACAGATTTTGACAGGTTGGAAACCTATTATGCTTAATTTTTTTGAGCAAAAAGTGGACATTATACATTCGTTTAGTTAAAAGTAAATAATATTTTAAAATAATTTATAGCGTGTAAACTACTGATATTAAAAAGTTTACAATGAAAGTCGAGGATTTTTACCCATCAATTCTGAATGTAGATTTTGTAAGTTCAACAAAATCTACGATCTTTGTGTCGGCAAATTACCAGCTCCCTCTGAATCCCCCAGGTCTTGATCGAAGCAAGGGTAGGCAGGTTGTAGCGGTGAATTTGCCTTTTTTTGTGTCCAAACAATTCTGAAGAATCGTTTTACATCTTCACAATTTTCTTCACAAATCGTTTCTCTCCTTGTTCAGCGTTCAGAAAATAAACGCCTTGTTTGAGGTTTCTAATGTCAATTGAATAACTTTTTTGACCTCCTCTTATTTCATATTCTAAATACACTTTACCAGTTAAGTCATTGATTTTTAGGTGAGATAACCCTTTTGAAAAGGCAGGAATTTCAATTAAAATCACATCTTGACTCGGGTTTGGATATACATTTATTCCTTCTTCCATTTCAATTTCAACCGCCAAAACATTTTTGCCAAATGCTTTCCAAGGTACTAAATTTGCTTCTGGTTTTGCCAATTGATTAGTGGTGTATATATGAAATTCACCCGCTTGTAAGGTATATGTTTTTGCTAAATCATTTACTTCCAACTCTTCACCAGTAAAGTAATCATACCATTTTCCCAAGGTTGGAAAAATATTTGGAGTTGTTTGCTCTGTTAAAGCAAAATTTGAAACCGAAATTAATTGGCTTGTAGCGTTTTTTAAGGACATTCTTTTCACGATTCCTGTTAAATCAGTTTGAAAATCAGTCGTTCTGAAAATCTCTTGACTGGTTTTCAATTTAATCAATTCAGCATAGACCTTATACAATTTCAAGCGGTCAGCATCTTGAAAATATTCCCATTTTATGGGCTTTCGACCAGTTCTACCGTTTTGATTAATTGAAACATCGTATCCCAACTCTCCAAATTGCCAAATCATTTTAGGTCCTGGAATTGTCAATAATGTTGCCGCAGCGGTTTTTAAACGCTCCAAAACTACTGGCAAAGATGTTATCGTTTTTGAGGCATCAAAAGCATTTCTTTCCTCATCATGACTTTCAATATATCCAATCGAAGCAGGATTTTTGAAACCTCTTACTCTGTACGAAAAACGACTGAAACTAATACTCTTTCCCTTAATTGCATCTATGGCATCAAAGTGATGATTTGCCCAGACCATCATTCCCATGTCCGTAAGTGCTTGTTCCTCACGGTCGTCAGCAAATAATTCCAAAATAACATAAGCATCTTTATCATAACTTCTAATTTTGTCATAATAGTTTTTACAAATATCAATACGGCTTTGGTCATAGTTGCTCGCAGTACTTTCATTGCTTTGTTTTTGTGTGAATCCTTTTACCAAATCAAAACGATAGCCATCAATTTTATATTCTTTTAACCAAAATTCATTAGCCCGATTAACATAATCTTTTGTTGATGGACTTTCGTGATTAAAATCAAAGAAAACACTGTATGGGTGTGGTGCTCTTTGATTAAAAAATGGCGAATCCATGGAAGGTTGAGCACCATCCCAATACATTTTCACGTACGGAAATTCATAGTCAGCTTGATTATAAACCACATCTAAGACTACGGCAATGCCATTTTCGTGACATACGTCAATAAATTTTTTCAAGTCATCTTTCGTTCCATAAGCCTTATCTGGAGCTAAAAAATAGGTGGGATTATATCCCCAAGAATCATTGTTTGAGAACTCCGAAATTGGCATTAATTCTATACAATTCACGCCCAAATTTTTAAAATAAGACATCCTATCTATGGCATTTTTATAAGTACCATCTTTATCAAAATCCCTAATATGCAATTCATAAATCACCAAATTATCTTGGGCAGGGCGTTTGAAATTGGTAACTCTCCAAGGATAGGGCGTTTGTCCCGTTTGAAAAACCGAAGCAATAGATTTAATTGGCTCGGGTAAAGGTTTTAGGTTTGGATAAGTCGATGACGGAATAAACTTATCATTATTTGGGTCAAGAATCTTCTCGCAATAAGGATCACCCACGGGCAGAGTCCCATTAATTAAATACTGAAAAGCATATTCTTGACCTTTTGTAAGTCCTTCAACATCAAGCCAATAACGATCCCCATCGGCTGTTCTCTTCATTAAAGATTGAACGTTAGTTTGCCAACCATTGAAATCACCGATGGCGTAAATAAATTCTTTTTTTGGAGCAAATAATACTAAAGTAACTTTTGTATCAGATATATAATTAATGCCATCCTTCACGCCCGTTGGCAAGGCAGCAATGGTAGGAATTGGTTTCACAATAACAATAAATTCAGTAGTGGCAGTTTCAGTAGTAGTTTTTGAAGTAATTTTTACTCTTTGTACGGAGCCTGGCAAGGTTCCTACTTTCAGAGAATATTTTAGAGAATCTTTATTAGTTGCCGCTAAAACAGAAACATCATTTACCATTAAATCCAAAATTGATTTTTGCGATGAAATTGCCAGGACTGGAATTATAACCCCTGGATCCGCAAAAAAAGTTTTTTCTTTGGGTTGAATAAAAGCGACATTCAGTTTGTTGTCATATAGCGTAACGAAAAAGTCCTCAGTTTGAGCCTTGCCGTCACCACTTTTTAATAAAACCCCCAACCTTTTGATAGAAATATTGGATGGAACTGCATAGTAGTCTCTCGGCTTCAATTTTATACTCCATTTATCGTTGCCGAGCGAAGTCATTTTGCCTTTTTCAAATGGAACAGCAAAGTTTGTTTGTCCTGCTGGTTGAAATTGGAAAGCATCACCTGTTTCAGTGCTTCCTGCCCCAGACCATAAATAAATATCGTCTTTCTTTCCCAATAATCCTTTCGCACGATCATCCTTAGAGAGTGTAAGGTCAAAAATAATGGTGATTTCCTGATCGCCATTGGGCAGGGCGGGTTCAGTCGTTACGGCTTGTCCTACAACAGGGAGCCAATTTGCACACAAAAGTGCAAAAATTAGAATAAGTTTTTTCATGTTGTTTATAAGAATACAAATGCCACTGTCTATGGCATTTTAGGTTAATGGAATACGAAGATAATGGAAATAAAAATTCGTTGAAGAGGAATTGTATGAAGTATTTTTGATGTTAATAAAATTTAATACTGTCCAGTAGATAATAAAACCAACGTACAAGCCTCTTCAACTTCAATTCCCTTCCCCAAAGCTAATTGTTCAAATTCTTGATTTTCTGAACCAGGATTAAAAATAATTCTTCGTGGATTTTGTTTTAGAATGTAGTCGTATAAGTTAGGTTGATTCTTGGGTCCAACATACATTGTTACCGTATCAATTCCCTCAATATCTGGGTGATCTATCTTTATTTCATGTCCATTCGCAATTCCTCGTTTTTGTCCAATCAATTCTATTTCATGTCCATGAGCAAGCAAACTATTTGCGGCTTTGTAAGCATACCGCTCAGGATTTGCAGATGCTCCAATGATTAATGTTTTCATGCGTTAATAAGTATTTTTACAAGTTTAAAATTAAAACTGATGAGTATTTATAGGCTGACCATTTTAAAAATCTGCAAACTTTTGCAAACTATTTCATGATTTTTGCGTATTTTTTCTTAATTTAAAACAATTTTTTAAAGAGATTTAGTTTCTTAAAAATTTAATAATACCATTTTTATAAATAATATATGAATTTCCCCCAAACGTATGCTGATTTTCGCCAGTTCTGGATGAATAATCAACAAACGGCTATGTCCTCGTATATAGCTAATAGTCAATCATTTATACCTAATCTACTCCCCGAACAAGCGGTTCTAATGCCAGCGATTCAATTAGCCTATATCTTGGAAAAAAAATTTGGACAATCCATTTTTTTTCATGCTTTGAATCCAGAAAATACAATTGATAGCCCCATTCAGGCAAGTGGGACTGGTGTGTGGTTGAAAACAGTTAATATGGTAGGGATAAATGTAAGAACTATTGGCAGTTTTTGGAATGTTATTAAATATGCTCTAACATTGCCTGAAGCTCAATCTTCCATTCATCTATTGCCAATTTGGGAGTGCGGTGTGGTGGCAAGCCTTTATGGAATTGCCAGTTGGAACATCAATCCAGAATTTTTTGACGCTGAATTAGCCATTGCTTTTCCACATTTGAATACCGTTGAAAAACAATTGAAAGTGGTGACAAATATCATTCATTTAATGGGCAAAACTGTTGGAATGGATGTTATTCCTCACACCGACCGTTATTCTGAAATCACCTTGGCAAATCCTCAATTTTTTGAATGGTTGCAACGAAGAGAATTTGAAATCATAGACCATTCTGAAAACCTTCATGAAAAAGTGCAAGAAGCAATTTTAGATTTTTTATATCAACATGGCGGTACTTTTTCTGAATATTATCCTCGACAAAAAGAAAAGTTTTTTGATAGTAATGTTTTTGGGGAAGAGCATCGTTTACGATTTCTGTTTGGCGAAAAAAACAACCTTGAAGGACGAACAGAAAGACGAAATAAGTTGATAAGTCATCTATTTTTAATGGGTTATGAACCAGTACCCGCCACAATGGCACCACCATACAGGGGCTTAGAAGTTGATAATAGAGAACAAGCAAAAACAACGGATGAGGATGGAAGAGTTTGGCGTGATTATGTGATTACAAAACCCCAAAATATGTCAAGAGTTTTTGGACCTTTGGCAAGAGTGAAATTATACGAAGCAAAAAATGATAATGTGGATTGGGAAATCAATTTTACAAAACCAAGACTGCACGTTTGGGAATACATGGCTCAAAAATACATGGGTTTTGCCAACCAATATAATTTTGATTTTATGCGTGGAGATATGTCTCATGTGCAGATGAATCCAGAGGGAACTCCCTCAAATCCAAGCATTTACTACGATATTCATAAATATATTAAAGCAAAGATTACTGAACATAAACCTTATTTTGGTTACTTTGCCGAAAGCTTTTTGGCTCCACCAGACGTAATGGCTTATGGCAACGAAGAAAATCATTTAGAAGGTTCAGACACAGATACAACTCTGGGAGATTTACAATCCATGGTGGTGGGGAGTGAACAATTTATTTCAGCATTTGCAAGGTATCATAAATTGTTAATTACTCGAAAATTTGCCCCTAATTTCACCATAATGACCGCCGATAAAGACGATCCAAGATTCGATAGTTTTTATCTAAAAGGCAATGAAACAAGAATGTTTATTAGTTTATTTTTAACGGATATGCCTTCGTATATGGGCTTAGGTTTTGAACAACGTGACCCTCATCCAACACCTGCACCAAATGAACACTATACAAAATTATACGTTTTCCAACTTTCAGAAGGAGAAAAAGCAACGCAAGAAAAATATCACTGGGGACAAAATGGCGAACTTTTTGGTCATATTACTGCTCTTAAAATAATTTCTGATGAAATAGGGAAGTCCATTGAAAATCAAGATGTTAAATGGCTTATTGAACCGGATATGAACGGAATTGATAAAGTGATTACTTGGACTCAAAAAAATAGTCCTCAATATGTTTTTGTGGTGAATCTTGATACTAACCAAGATATTTTAGAAGAAAGATTAAATCACATTGATTTAATAAAGACTGCAAAATTATATTATTCAAATCAATATGAATTATCTTTGGAAAGCAAAAGCACAACTACTTTGCCAATTAATTTCTTAAAGAAAAGTGAATGTAGAATTTATAAATTATAGTGTTAAATTTTGTCAAGGAAGTGTTATTTACAATTAGAATATTTTTTAAATATTATCTTTTTTTAAAACATTCCAAAAAAACAACAGGTTTGTGTCGTATAGTGTAAACGTTCAAATTTTAAAATCCTTATGACAGATAAGAAAGTAGGTTTGGGAATGAAGAAAAATATTAGTTTCTGGAATGAAAAATGGGTTGATATCCCTTTTCCAGAAGCTGAAAATCCACCATTGTATAAAGTTTCAAATTATGGTCGTTTAAGAAGTTTTCAAAGTGATCCACAAGATGGAGACATTATTGGCGGTTCAAAAATCCAAGGTTACAAATCGTTAAATATTAGAGTTCAAGGCAACAAATCACTAAATAGATACGTTCACAAGCTCGTAGCAGATTTCTTTTTACCACAAGAAAATGATGAAAATAAAAAATTCGTTCTGCATCTCGACCATGATAAATTAAATAATCATTGGGAAAATCTGAAACGTGCAACCCGTGATGAAATGACTATACACAATCGTGAAAATCCCGCAGTTAAAGACAGGGTGATTCCGAAACGAACCAAGAATTATAAATTGACGGAAAGTAAGGTTATTATGATTAAGAAAATGCTAAAATCTGATAAAAGTCGATTGAAAATGATTGCCAAACAATTTGGAATTACTCATACACAATTGAACCGCATTCGCTCAGGAGAAAACTGGGGTCATGTAAAATTGGAGGGAGA
>JAYUIP010000285.1:0-2720 GCA_043765945.1 Arcicella sp. | reverse complement strand
TTCATCGAAAAGAATTTAAAAAAGAGCATTTCCAAGTGATTGAACTACAAAATGAGCCAATCGGTTATCTTGAAATTGAGCCTTTTAAGGACCATATTTTCTTGGCGAATCTAATGATTTTGCAACAATTTCAAGGTAAAGGATTAGGCAAAATTATTATGCAAGGTTTAATCAAAAATAACCCAAAAATTGTGTTGGAAGTTTTGAAAGTAAATCAGCGTGCCATTAAGTTTTATCAAGGCTTAAACTTTGAAATTACAGAAGATTTAGAGGTAAGTTTTCGGATGAAATTGAAATAAATTTGTTTTTTTGAAAATCATTTACCACTTTTGCCAAACAATCGTTTGGTAAAATGAATCAACAAAAATTGAAAATAAAATGTGAAGATGGCGTTGAACTTTCAGCCATTCTTTTAATACCCAACGGTCAGCCAAAAGCCGTTGTACAAATCAATTCTGCCACTGCCACTCCCAAAGAATATTACCTTCCTTTTGCGAATTATTTAGTTGAAAATGGCTTTATTGCCTGTGTATTCGACTATCGTGGCGTGTGCGAATCCACACCCGAGGGTGGTTTACGGGGCTGCACCTACGATTATGTCATGCTTGGGCAACTCGATATGCCCGCCGTTTTGGAGTATTTAGACGCTCAGTTTCCTAACTTACCCAAGCTCATCATGGGACATAGTGTGGGCGGACAGAAAGTTGGAATGATGCCCAATCATCACAAAATTATGGGCATGGTAACCTTCGCCACTTCCGTGGGATATTGGGGGTTTATGCCTTGGAAATACCGAATTCAAACGCACTTTTTCTTTCAGATTTTTACGCCAATCTCTAATTTTTTATTTGGCTATGTTGCCGCAAAAAGATTGGGATTAATGGAAGATTTACCCAAACAAATTGTGTTAGATTGGCGAAATTGGTGCAGTGTTCCAGCATATTTTTTTAATGAAAAATATGCCTCCAATTCAGCAGATAAAGGCTTTTTTCAAGAATTAACATTCCCAATCCAAGTGTATTGGACAACCGACGACCCCATTTCAAATGCTCGCTCAATTCCCATGTTTTGGAAGCACGTCACGAGTTCAGGAGGCATAAAAATTGATTGCATCACGCCCCAAGAAATTGGAGCAAAAGAGATAGGACATTTTGGATTTTTTAGAAGAAAATTCAAGGAAACCCTTTGGGCAAGAGCTTTGAAGGATTTAGAAAGTTTTATAAAATGACTTGTGGTACAGATTGGGTAAAGTCAATGATTTTACCCAATTTTATAGTTACCTTGCCTCGAATGCACGATTAATGTTACACGAAGTTCAATTTGTATATTCGTGGCATAAACTAAATCAAGTTATCCAAAAACCACATGAGTAATTTAGCCAAAACAGTCAGTAAAGTTAAAAATTATCCAAAATGGATACTTTCATTTCTCATTGGAAGAACCGTCCGTTTTGTCGGTACAGCAGGAATTTCTTTTGAAGAAATGACGACGGAGAGAGTCGTTGCCAGTATTAAAAACAAGCCAAAAATCAGAAATCACATTGGGCAAGTCCACGCTGGGGCAATGATCTTATTGGCTGAAACCGCCACGGGAATGTTGGTCGGAATGAATATTGCTGATAACAAAATCCCGCTGATTAAATCCATCAAGACCAGTTTTGTGAGACGCTCATTAGGCGGAATGACTGCGATTGCAACCATCACCGAAGAACAAAAAGCGTTGATAAAAAACCAAGATAAAGGGGAAACTCTAATTTCTGTTACAATCACCGACGAAAGCGGACAATTTCCCATTGAATGCGAAATGTTGTGGGCTTGGATAACGAAGAAGTAGGCAGTTTTCAGTAGGCGCATCATCAAAAAGCAATATTATTTCAACAAAATTAAATCATTATGAACATTATTCCACTCATGCAACAGACGTTTGCATCAACCAGTAAAAGAGTAGCAAAAATGGCTGAAAATTTCTCGGGCGATGAGGCTTTTTTTCGTCCATACGACAAGGTGAATCACATGGCTTGGGAAATTGGGCATCTGGCTTTTATCAGAAATACAATTATTAAGATTTTGAATCCCGCTGAAAAGTTGGAAAGCTTTGGAAATGAGCGAGTTAACTTCGCCCCAGGCACAAGTCTTCAACCGAATGAAATGTATAGTGCAATTCCAGAAACCGTAGAAGTTTTGCAAAAAAGAGGAGAAAGAATTATTGAATTATTAACAAATTTAACCCAGGAACAGTGGGATTCTGAAAGTCAATTCAAACTGCCTTTTGGCACAACGGTTGGCTCGCAAATTTGGGTATTTTTCATGCACGAGAGTTTCCATTTGGGCGAAATTTCTTATTTGAAGAATATTTTGGTGAGGAATAAAGAATGATAGGTTTAAGCAGTCGTTAAGCCTCAAGTCGATAAGTTATTAAGGTGAAAATACTTTCAAGATATTGGTTATCAAGTGATTATGAATGATTTTAAACTTCAAGCAATTTGACATAATACTAATCTCAAGGTGGCGAGAAATCTATAACTGTGGTTAATTTTTCATCAAAAAATAAAGTTATCATTTTTGATGAAATTCTTTTGTTAAATGCTTCACTGATAAAGCAATCACTTTCTGAGAGGCTGATTAAGTCTTCAAAAATAATATTTCCAAAATTTGTTTTAATGATGTTACCTTCAATTTCCAATCCAATATCTTGATGAAAATGTAGATAGGCTTTTTGTG
>JAYUIP010000284.1:0-7662 GCA_043765945.1 Arcicella sp. | reverse complement strand
AATGTATTCGGGTGGAACAAGGTAGTCTAATTGGTCTAAATATTCCCCTCCGCCCTGGATGGCAGTTTGATAAACGATTCTGTAAAAAGTACGATGAATGTAATAATCTGACTTTACTAAACGAATAAAATTGGCTCGATGCAAAGGTGTTTTGTCGTAAAGTTTAACAGTAATATCTCCGCCGACAGTTTTGATAACTACCTCATTTTCAGTGTTTTCCTTACCATATTCGGTTAAAAAAGTCTTAGGGTCATTTTCAAGAAGTCGCATATCTTTTTGGCATGATGATGCAAAAAAAAGTACTATTAAAAGTAATGAGTTTAATCGCATGAAAGAGATGTTTTACTGGTTATTTTTATTAGCAAAATAACAAAATTATTTGGTAACACTAATAACCAGTAATCAATAACTCATTACATTCCCGACAATTTGCTAAAATTAGCCGCTTTGACGGCATCTTTAACCACATCCACGTTTATGTTTTCGGTGGTTATCACAAAATAATCATTGACACTTGTGGAGGTAACAATACACTAAATTGTAGAAAATATCACCTTTAAACACAAAAAAAGCCTTTCCGTTTAATCAGGAAAGGCTTTTAATTTTTAGTGTATTAATGATGAGGGTAATTTTGGGTATAATACTTCATAATCATCACTTGGTTTTGGCTTTTTGAATAAAGCTCTGAAAGTGTTTCGCATATAAAAAATATCTTCCACCTTACTTTTCGCCATCCGCATTAGATAGTCATTGAAACCATCTTTGATTGTTCTATCAAAAACATTACGAAGCAAGATTAAATCCTCTTCATTTTCACAAAAATTGGCAACAGAATACATGGTAAAACCTCGGTCGGTCAGTTGTGCATTATATAATACTAAATGATAATCCTGATTGTGAATAAAAGATACTACCCTATTCTTGGAATAATCATAAAACATATTGTTAGTATCTACCAACAAATCAAGGATTTCGACCTCATTATTGGTTATGCTGAGGTTATCAGTTATGTTATTAATTTGATTTTCAAAATACATATTTTTATAAATTTTATTGATGATTGACTAATAATGTTGAATAATTATTTGAATTTTATGATTTAATATAACAATTCAAAGTAATAATTCAGTTATTTTTTAAAATTGCTTATAAGGCTCCTAATTAACGAAATCAATAATTATCTAATATATGTAAAATCATTAAAAGAAGGCATAGATAAAAAATAATCAAAAAAGTGCAATTTTTATTAAAATGATTTGTACAGAATCAGTTTTATGAGTTTGCTTATTTTTTTAAGAATAATCAGCTTTTCCAAACCCTATTTTTTCAAAAATTCATACTTTAAGGTTAAATCTTATCATTTTTTGATTTGTAAAGCAGAGGTTCGATAAATGCATGAAATTTCAACAAAATCATCATTTTTAATAAAATCATCATCAATAATCAAGAAAACACTTTTTCGTCTTTCTTTTTGTGGGTTTCGTCTCATTATTAAATTAATGTCAAAAACAGGGCTTAATTTTGATATTATAAAACAAAAACAATTGTTTTACAGGCGTAAGGAAACTAATAGAGTTTCTGTAATTACATTGATTGATTAACACCCAAAATATAGAGTCATAATCTCTTTGATAAAAAAAATTCATCTTAGAATTATTCAATTATTGTTACTCAAAGAAAATCTTTTAGCTTTTTCAAAATTGAAACTTATATTAAATTACAACATTCATCATCAAACGAAAGACTTTTAATTGAGAAGTTTAAAGAGGTTTCACAGCAAAGCCACTCCGATTTTCGGGGTGGCTTTCTTCTTTTTATGAACTATCCACAAGATTTTATGTTAAGATTTTAGTATATTTTAACAACAAAACTATTTTATAATGGACAAAATAACAGCATTATACACTGCCGAAGCAACAAATTCGGGCGGTCGTAAAGGACACGTAAAATCATCTGACGGCATCTTAGATATGGATGTTTCAATGCCCGCTGCCATGGGTGGACACGGTGGAAAAACTAATCCAGAACAATTGTTTGCCGCAGGATATGCCGCCTGTTTCAACGGAGCCGTTGGGGCAGTTGCAAAAGGCAGAAACGTTGCTGACACTGAGATTACTGCGAAAGTGGGCATTGGTAATGACCCCGCAGGTGGTTTTGCCCTTACCGTAGAATTACACGGAAATTTTCCAAATCTTTCGCAGGAAGAAGCTATGAAAGTGATGGAAGACGCTCATCAGGCTTGCCCATATTCAAAAGCAACTCGTGGAAATATTGAAGTTTCACTTTCTGCAAATTAGTATTAAATTAAGAAATTTGAAGGTTATGAAAGTGTAGAAGGCAGTTTTAACCTTCTACACTTTCACTTTTTTTTATCTAATTTTGTCATAATTACCAATTTGTTCCTCCCAAAATGACCAAAGATCAAAAAATAATTTTATACCTTCTGGCTTGCGTACAGTTCACCAACATCATGGATTTTATGATTATGATGCCAATGGGACCAATCTTGATGAAAGCCTTCAACATCACTGCCCGAGAATACAGTTTTTTAGTTTCAGCATATTCAATAAGTGCGGGGATTTTTGGATTTATTGCTGCCTTTTTTGTGGATAAATTCGACCGTAAAAATGTACTTACCATTGCTTATATTGGTTTTTTGATTGGTACTTTTGCTTGTGCCATCGCCCCTACATACACTATGCTAATGCTTGCACGTATAGTGGCGGGCGTATTCGGAGGAGTTTTGGGTTCTCAGGTGGTTGCCATCGTGGGTGATACCGTCAAATACGAGCATCGTGCAGAGGGAATGGCAATCATTATGGCTGCCTTTTCAACAGCCTCGGTTTTGGGCGTTCCGATTGGAATGTATTTGGCTTCAACCATAAGTTGGCACGTTCCGTTTATGTTTGTGGTTGCAGTTGGATTTATTAATTTAATACTGATTTACAGATACTTACCTAATTTACGAAGCCACATTTATGTCTCAGAAACCAAACCAAGTCCTTTTGCCGTTTTAACGAACATAGGTAAAGATTCAAATCAATTAAGAGCTTTGGCATTGTCGGGAATTGTGATATTTGGGCATTTCTGTACTATTCCTTCTTTGAGTCCATACTTGACGTTGAATGTTGGAATGTCAGTGGATAATATTTCATTAATCTATTTGGTGGGCGGTGCAATCACTATTTTTAGTGCCAGAATTGTAGGTAAAATTGCTGACCAAAAAGGAAAATATATCATTTTTGCCATCTGCGGAACACTGTTTCTAATTCCTGTTTTTTTCATGACTCATCTTCAACAGGGAGCAAGTTTAACGTTAATTTTATTCATTACTTCCATGTTCTTTTTATTTGCAAATGGACGCACCATTACCATGCAAGCCATTGTTTCAGGGGTGGTGAACAATGAGCAGCGAGGGGGATTTACCAGTATTAATTCCTCAATGATACAATTAGGTTCGGGTGCGGCATCATTTGTGGGTGGACTAATTGTTGAAAAAGCCACTAATGGCACTTTGTTGCATTATAATTGGGTGGGATATATGTCCATATTATTCATGATTATTGGGATTATTCTTGGAAAATATGTAAGACCTGTTGAAAACTAAAAGGAAATAAGACTAACATTTGCAGACTTTTCTTCGCTTAGAAAAAACTTGATTTTAATAGCTTCCAATTTCAACTTTGTGCTTTTTTAATGACTAATTTTGCCGTTTAATAAAAAATTTATAAACATTTCATAGAAAATTTATATATTTATTGGATTATTTATAAATTACGTGGCTCAACTATTCACGTCCCTTTTATTTATCCGCCAATTAAGTAAATTGAATATTTGGTTTTTATTAACTGATTAAATTATTGTTGAACTCCTTATCAAATTACTACCATGAAAAAATTCCTTACTTTTGCTGTGGCGGCAGTTTTTTCTTTGTTTATTCAGAATTTTTCCTTCGCCCAAACAACTAAAATCCGCCAAAATAAAGAGATTTCTATGGAGGTTTCTATTAATACTGATAACAAGGCACTGTTGAAATGGGTGAATCAATCTAACCATCAAACATCTCGGTTTATTGTTCAACGAAGTAGAGACAATGACACTTTTTTTGACATTAGAGAAATTGAAGTAAAAAGAGAAGCCGTTGAAGCAGGACAACAATTTCAGTTTGCTTTCACGGATTCTAAATTTTTAAGAGCACCCGAATATTATAGAATTATGGAGTATGAAGCTGACGGAGAATCACATACCTACGCTTCAATGTTGTTAAAACCCAACAGTCCAGTCTCAATTGTTAGAAATGGTGAAATGAGTTTGGTCAGGGTGATGGTTGAAGATAGTAAGAATTTAACGGCTTTAGTTAGTACAGAAACAGGTTTGGGAGTGCCTTGCGAGTTTGAAGTTTCTGATACAAATGATGTGATTTTGAAGCCCGCTTATTCATTAAATGGAGGAAATTATTTAGTAAAACTTCGCTCATTAACAGGTGAAAAACAATTCAAGTTTACGGTTAAAAGTGATGATGTTTTGTGATAATTAGGGGGTTGGGGAATAGATTTTCAGAATTCTATTTATCACAAATTTAACGTTTAAATGCGTGGTTTACGGAAGCCTTTAGTAAAACTGAAGGCTTGCGTTTGAAACTCTGAATACCTAAAATAAGTATTAAGTTATTGAGTAAAAATACAACAAAAAGCCCTTTTCTAAATCAGAGGAGGGCTTTTTTGGTATTAGTTCAATAAAGCAAAAATCAATAAATAAGCAATTACACCCGCAAAATATCCAATTAAAGCCGTAAAGCTAATTTTGCGGAGATACCACAAAAAGTTGATTTTTTCCATTCCCATCACGGCAATGCCCGCCGCTGAACCAATGATTAAAATACTTCCTCCCGTTCCCGCACAATAAGCCAAAAATTCCCAGATTTTTAAATCTGCTGGAAAAGTGTTCAAATCATACATCCTCATCGAAGCCGCTACCAATGGAACATTATCAATCACGGCAGAAGCCAACCCAATGATTACAACAATAACATCCTGATTTCCAACGGTTTTATCCATCCATTGAGCCAATCCCGACAGTAAATGCGTAGATTCTAAAGCTCCAATTGCCATTAATATTCCCAAGAAAATAGAATACTTGATGTGTCGATTTTGCTCAAAGCGTAAGAAACTGTGAATGGACGACGTTCCTCTTCGTCCTTATCGGCATGAAGAATTTCGGAAGTAATCCAGACAATTCCTAAGCCCAACAATATGCCCATACACGGAGGTAAATGCGTGACGGTTTTGAAGATTGAGACAAAAAGTAAAGTACCAATTCCCCCCAAAAGCATGATAACAGAGTTTTGCATTTTGATGACTAATTCATGCACTTCCTCTTTTGAATCTTCCTCTTCTTCATTACGTTTCACGGAACCTTTTAGCTTGAAAGTCAAATAGATAAGAGGAATTATTAAGGAAATTAAACTTGGAATCAACAACATTTTCATAACATTGACGGGCGTTATTTGTCCACCAATCCAGAGCATGGTGGTCGTAACATCTCCAATCGGCGACCATGCACCACCCGCACTGGCGGCAATAATTACAACGCCCGCAAAGAGTTTACGAGATTCCGAATCTTTGATGAGTTTTCGCAAGACCGAAACCATCACAATTGCCGTGGTGAGATTATCCAAAATGGCGGATAAAAAGAAGGTAATCATGGCGATTATCCACAACAACGTAACTTTATTTTTACTGGTAATTCTGTCGGTAATTACCCTAAAACCATCGTGTGCATCAATCAATTCAACGATGGTCATTGCTCCTAAGAGAAAGAAAAGAATTTCAGAAACACTGGCTAAATGATGCGACTGTTCACCCAAAACCATATCAGGGTTATTTTCAGAAACGATATAAACCGTCCAGCATAATACGCCCATGAGTAATACAGTGGCAGTTTTATTGATTTTTGCAGGATGTTCAAGAGCAATGGCGAGATAGCCAATTACGAAAATTAGGATTAATAGGGTTTGCATGGGAATTTGTTTATGGGTTATCGGTTAATAGTTATTAGGGAAACCGAATAATTCCACCCAAAACAAATAACCACTAACTAATAACCAAACAAATCACCTTTTTTTCTTTCCGTTCCCAACCTACAACCCTAACTTTACACAATTTTTAAAACCAGTATTATATCAAAAATGTATCAAAAATGAGTTTAACAATATCGCTTGCCGACCGTATTAATTCCCTTGAAGAGTCTGCAACCCTCGGGATGACTAAAAAAGCCCGTGAACTTGCCGCTCTGGGACATAAAGTTATTAGCCTTTCCGTGGGTGAACCCGATTTCAAAACCCCAAAGCATATTTGTGATGCCGCAAAAAAAGCCATTGACGATGGTTTTCACGGGTATTCGCCCGTGGCTGGATATCCTGACCTTCGTAAAGCAATTGCCGATAAACTAAAACGTGATAATAATTTAGAATGGAATCCTGAGAATATTGTGGTTTCAACGGGGGCAAAACATACGCTTGCCAACGTAATTGCCACTTTGGTGAATCCTGGCGAAGAGGTTTTAATTTTTGCTCCGTATTGGGTTTCATACTCCGAAATGGTGAAATTGGCGGAAGGGAAAACGGTAGTTTTGGACGGGGCTTTTGATAATAACTTCAAAGTTACGCCTGAACAATTTGAAGCTGCCATTACGCCAAAAACGAGATTGGTTATGTTTGCATCACCCAATAATCCAACGGGTTCCGTTTATACAGAAGCTGAATTGAGAGCCATTGGGGCGATTGTGGCAAAGAATCCGCATATTTTCATCATGGCGGATGAGATTTATGAATACATTAATTTTACGGAAGAAGGGCATTTTTCAATCGGCACAATTCCTGAAATCAAAAATCAAGTAATCACCGTAAATGGCGTGGCAAAAGGACACGCTATGACGGGTTGGAGAATTGGTTTCATGGCAGCAGCGAAATGGATTGCGGAGGGCGTTGAAAAATTGCAAGGACAGGTCACTTCAGGTACAAATTCAATTGCTCAAAAGGCGGCGGTTGCGGCATTTAATGGACCTTTGGATGAGGCTTATAAAATGAAAGAAGCGTATGACCGTCGTCGTAAATTAGTGGTTGGAATGTTGCGTGAAATTCCTGGATTTAAGGTAAATATGCCCGATGGAGCGTTTTATGCCTTTCCAGATATCAGTTATTACTTCGGAAAATCGGATGGAAAGACATTAATTAAAGATTCTGATGATTTTTGTATGTGGTTGTTGGAAGGCTCTTTTGTGGCAACGGTAGCGGGTTCAGGTTTTGGAGCTCCTAATTGTATGAGGATTTCAACGGCGGCTTCAGACGAGCAATTAGTGGAGGCTTGCGAGCGGATTAAGGTGGCGGTGGCAACTTTGGTTTAGGTATGAGGTCGTAGGTACGAGGTGAATAGAATGAGAACTTGAAATATCAAGCTCCCGTTTTTTTTACCTCATACCTAAAAAACCTCATACCTACGACCTCATAATTCATACCTAAAACCTCATACCTGATCAACGAAACAACATGAAAGTCCCTTTATATTGAAAACCTGGTCGGTCGGGGAAGGGATTGATTTTATAAACGTACATTCCTTCGGGCAAAGGTTTATTGCTATCAGTTCCATCAAATGGGGCATAACT
>JAYUIP010000283.1:0-7699 GCA_043765945.1 Arcicella sp. | reverse complement strand
ATTATCTTATTGATGAATTCTTGTTTCTAAAAAGATACAAACTATAAAAATATAACGAATGAAATTAACATTTTGGGGAGCTACAAGACAAGTGACAGGTAGTATGTATTTACTTGAATTAGATGATGAGTATAAAATTCTAATTGATTGTGGAACAAATATGGAACGAGAAATTGACTACGGTCAGCCCGTTTCTAACAAAGCATTTTTTCCGTTTGAGGCTTCACAAGTAAATTTAGTTCTCCTTACGCACGCTCACATTGACCATTCTGGCAATATTCCGATGCTCTATCGGGAGGGATATGAAGGGCAGGTTTTATGCACTTCACCAACGGCTGAATTATCTAATTTATTGTTGCACGATTCTGCAAATTTGAATTTAAGAAAGGTAAAACAGGCAGAGGGTGACAGTAAGAAAAAGAAGAAAAAGATGGATAGATTGCTCGTAAAAGGTGATTTATACTTACAAAAAGACGTTGAAGTTGCAATGGCAAATTTTGTAACCATTCGTTTTAATCAACGTTTTAAAGTTTCAGATACTGCTTGGGTAACTTTCATTCCCGCAGGGCATTTATTGGGTGCCGCTCATATCATTTTGGAAATAAAAGAAGATGGAAAGATGAAAAGTGTTTGCTTTTCGGGTGATATTGGACGTAATAATTATCCTCTTCATATCGACCCAGCCGCTGAAATTCCTGATGTTGATTATTTACTTTGCGAAACCACTTATGGAGCAAGATTACACGAAGATAAACAATCTCCCGAAGACGCCCTTGGTGATGTCATTAAACGAACTTGCATTGATATTCCAGGTCGTTTAATCATTCCCGCCTTCTCGGTTGGACGAACACAAGCACTCCTTTTTACGTTGAGTAAACTTTATACCGAAAGAGGTTTCCAGCCCATTAAAGTGTTCAGCGACAGTCCATTAGCCTATGCTTCAACACGAGTTTACCAAAAGAATTTAAAGCAATTAAACAAAGAAGCTCAAAGTTTTCAAGAAGAAAATGAAACACTTTTCGATTTTGAAAATTTACAATACATTCAATCCGAAAAATCAAGTAAAGCCATTTCAAATTATGGTGAACCATGTATAATTATTTCAGCATCGGGTATGATTTCGGGCGGTCGAGTTGAACAACACATTGCTGCCAACATCAATAATCCTTATTGTACAATACTTTTAGTGGGTTATGCCTCAGAAGGAACGCTTGGTTGGCGATTAATGAATGGTCAGAAAACCCTGAGAATCAAGGATGTAGAACATAATGTGTTAGCAAATGTTGAAAAAATTGATGTATTTTCAGGACATGGTGACCAAGCCGATTTACTGAATTTCGTAAAAAAACAATCGAAAGAAAAACTTAAAAAAGTATTCTTAATTCACGGAGAAGTTGAAAGTATGGGTGTTTTCAGAGATGCTTTGGAAGACGAAGGCTATCCAAATGTTGAGATTCCTGAATATGGACAAATGTTTGAATTGTAAATATCAATAAATTCTATTTTAACGCAGGCTGAGTTTTGAACCCAGCCTGCGTTCTTACATAATTACTATTTATCATGCAAACAACCCTAATCACAAACGATGCCGTAGTCTTCGGCATTCTTCTTGGCATAATCTATCTTTCCTTTTATACTTCCTCTCTTCAAAACCGTTTCTGGCAAAAATTTTACCTCTTTTTTCCCAGTATTCTAATCTGTTATTTTATTCCAGGCTTACTCAATTCGTACAATGTTATTTCGGGCGAAAATTCAAAATTATATGACGTTGCTTCTAAATATTTACTGCCAGCCTGTTTAGTTTATTTCACCATAAGTATTGATTTTCAAGCACTTAAAAGATTAGGACCAAAAGCAATTATTGTATTTTTGGCAGGTTCTTTGGGCGTGATGGTGGGCGGACCCGTAGCATTATGGATTGTAAAAACCATTAGTCCAGAAACCGTTTCAGGCGATACTTGGCGTGGCTTAGCGACCATTGCAGGAAGTTGGATTGGAGGAAGTGCTAATCAAACAGCTTTGAAAGAAGTCTTCAATCCTTCGGCAGAAATGTTTTCACAAGCTATTGCCGTAGATGTTCTTACCGCAGAATTGTGGTTAGCTTTATTGCTTTTTGGGGTCAGTAAAGCCCCTCAAATTGATAAGTGGATGGGGGCAGACACCAGTGCTGTTGATGAAATTAGAGAAAAAATTGAAAGAGAATACGCTGACAATCAACGTATTCCAAATTTTACAGATTTATTGTTGATTCTATTCGTAGGATTTGGCACAACCGCCCTTGCTCATGCTTGTGCGGATGTTATTGTCCCTTTTATTGCCAATAATTTTCCGAATCTCAAAAAATTCAGTTTAACGTCTTCATCGTTTTGGGTAATTTCATTGGTTACTTTGTTTGGGTTAATTTTATCTCAAACCCGTGCAAGAAACATTGAAAAGGTAGGAGCATCAAAATTTGGTAGTATTTTTTTGTTTATTCTAATTTCAACGATTGGCATGAAAATGAATATTATCACCGTTTTTGAGAAACCACAACTATTTTTAGTTGGAATTATCTGGATGTTTTTTCATGCTTCATTCACCTTGATTGCGGCGTATTTCACGAAAGCTCCCTATTTTTTTACGGCAGTTGCATCGCAAGCAAACGTTGGCGGAGCGGCTTCTGCCTCCGTAGTTGCGGCAGCTTTTCACCCTTCATTGGCTTCTGTGGGTGTTTTGTTGGCAATTTTGGGATATGCACTTGGCACTTATTTAGGCTATTTAACGGGCTTGATGATGCAATGGGTGGTGGCATAAAATTATATCCAAACAAAAAATGACAGCATCTTATTAAAAAATATGTTTATAAATCCTTTGATAAATTAAAAAGAATAATTAAAAAAATTGATTATTCTTTTTAAAGTTATGGACGTAATTTTGTATTGTTATACATAAATTAATAAAACGAACAAAGAATAAGTAAAAGTCTTCAAGAACATTTATACTGTAAAATAAAAAAAGTGAAAAACATTCGTAATTTTTGCATTATTGCACACATTGACCACGGAAAAAGTACCTTGGCTGACCGCTTAATTGAGTTTACTGAAACCGTCCAAAAACGTCAAATGCAGGCTCAGTTTCTTGATGATATGGATTTAGAACGTGAAAGAGGAATCACCATCAAGTCGCACGCCATTCAAATGAACTACACTTCTCATGGCGAAGATTATATCTTCAATTTGATTGATACGCCTGGTCACGTTGATTTTTCCTACGAAGTTTCTCGCTCAATTGCCGCTTGTGAAGGTGCATTGTTGATTGTGGATGCGGCACAAGGCATTGAGGCTCAGACGATTTCAAATCTTTTTTTGGCACTTGGACATGATTTAGAAATTATTCCAGTACTGAATAAAATTGACCTTCCTGGGGCAATGATAGAGGAAGTGAAAGACCAAATTGTGGATTTATTGGGTTGCGAACGTGATTCAATCATTCATGCTTCGGGTAAAGCGGGCATTGGTATTGAAGATATTTTAGAGGCAGTAATTCACAGAATTCCAGCCCCAAAAGGTGACCCAGAAGCACCGCTACAAGCCTTAATTTTTGATTCAGAATTTAATTCATATCGTGGTATTGAAGTAATTTTTAGGGTTTTTAATGGAACAATTAAGAAGGGTGATAAAGTAAAGTTTGTTGCCACAGGAAAAGAATATTTTGCGGATGAAATTGGAACGCTCCGTTTTGAAAAAGAGCCCAAACAGTCAATCAGTACGGGAGATGTTGGGTATTTAATTTCTGGAATTAAGGAAGCAAAAGAAGTTAAAGTGGGTGATACCATTACCCACCGTGACCGTCCTTGCAAGGATTTTATTGAAGGATTTTCCGAAGTAAAACCCATGGTATTTGCGGGTATTTATCCCGTTGAGACCACTGATTTTGAGGACTTACGTGATGCCATGGGTAAACTTCAATTGAACGATGCCTCACTGGTTTGGGAACCCGAAACTTCAATGGCTTTGGGCTTCGGTTTTCGTTGCGGATTCTTGGGAATGTTGCACATGGAAATCGTGCAGGAGCGTTTGGAACGTGAGTTTAATATGACTGTAATCACCACAGTTCCTTCAGTAAAGTTTAAAGTTGTATTGAGCGATGGGGATGAAATTTGGGTATCGGCACCTTCTGAATTACCCGAACCCAACTTAATTAATTATATCGAAGAACCAATTATCAAGGCTCAAATCATCACAAAGGCAGAATATGTTGGTCCAATCATGACAATGTGTTTAGGCAAAAGAGGTGATTTAAAAAATCAAATCTACTTAACTTCTGACCGTGTAGAATTACAATTTGATCTCCCACTTTCAGAAGTAGTATTCGATTTCTTCGATAAACTCAAAACGATTTCACGTGGTTATGCTTCGTTGGATTACGAATATAAAAACTACGAAATTGGCGAGATGGTGAAATTGGATGTGATGTTAAATGGTGAAACCGTGGACGCACTTTCTGCTATCGTTCACCGTGATAAGGCGTATGAATGGGGAAAACGTTTGTGTGAAAAACTGCGTGAATTACTACCAAGACAACAATTTGACATCGCTATTCAAGCGGCAATTGGACAAAAAATCATTGCACGTGAAACGGTGAAAGCGGTGAGAAAAGACGTTACCGCAAAATGTTATGGTGGTGATATTTCTCGTAAACGTAAATTATTAGATAAGCAAAAGAAAGGTAAAAAGCGAATGAGACAAGTCGGAAATGTTGAAATTCCACAGTCGGCATTTATGGCAGTTTTAAAATTGGATTAAGTTAAAAAAGCCTCTGAATTGATTTTCAGTGGCTTTTTTATGGCTCGTCATTACTAATTTCAAGCAATGATAAACCTTAAAAATTGAGTAAACTTAATAGCTAATCTGTCTTTATTCTGAAAATAGAAAACAATAATATGATACAATTTAACAAAACCTTAGTACAAGATGATGAAATTCCTTGGGAAATAGTAGATGCCAAAATCAAACGTAAAACCATGTCTTACAATGAAGATTTAATGTTAGTAAAAGTAGCTTTTGAAAAAGGTGGAATTGGAACAATTCATAAGCATCCACATCTACAAATCAGCTACATTGCCAGTGGAATTTTTGAAATTACGGTTAACGGAAAAATGAAAACATTGAAAGAAGGAGATGTTTATTTTATTCCTTCTGACTTATTTCATGGGGCAGTTTGTTTAGAGGAAGGCATTTTGGTTGATGTATTTAATCCAATGAGAGAAGATTTTGTGACTGTATAATTATAAACAATTTTTGTTGTTAATAATTGTAAGGGCGTATCGCATACGCTCATTTCGTTCGAGAGGGCGTATGCGATACGCCCCTACCGCACAAATTGCCAACTAATTTCACAATTCCACCATCAAAATAATCAGTTTTTCCAATTCTCGGGTTGCTGAACCAAACTCAGAATCATACTTATTCAAGATCATGGAAAAGCACATCATTTCTCCATTTTGAGCGGTAAAAAATCCAGAATATGCCCTCACGCCATCAATTGAACCACTTTTTGCTCTTACATTACCAACGGCTTTTGTCTTTTTGCATAAATTTGAAACGGTTCCGCATACACCCACAATCGGGATTGATTCATAAAAAGCTCCAAAAGATTTTTCTAAATACATGGCTTTCAAAACGTCTGTCATGTTGTTTGGTGTAATGCCATTTGCGGGGGAAAGCCCACTCCCATCTTTCATTTTAAATCCTTCCAATTTTACATTCTTTGTATGCCAAATTTGCTTTAATCCCTTAATGGCCTCCTCCGTTGAACTTCCTAAATTTAATAAAACTGAGGGAGTTTTCAAGAAAGTTTCTGCGTATAGATTAATGCTTTGAAAGTTACACTCCTTGGCTAAATTACGTAAAGATGGTGAGCTTAACGTATCAATTTGAGTGGTCTGAAGCGGTTTTTGGTAATAAATATTTTTCTTGCTTGCTGCCAAATATGATAAAGGCATTTCCAAAACACTTATGCCATTTTCTAATAATTTCTTCTGTAAAAAATAGGCAGAAAACAAAGCAGGGTCTGGAATTGAGCCTTTTACGGAGAAATCTTTTCCTTCAGGAACGAATCCTTGCATGATTAAAACGTCTTGGTATGGCGTTGAATAGATGTTTACTTGGTCGCCCGTTCCCGATTTATCTGTTAAAACACGATTGATTTTTTGATAATATGGTAAATCTGGAGAAGTTTTTACGAGCGGTGCTGATTCCAAATAATTAGATGGTTTGAAAGTTACCCAGTACAAATTTTCATTCATATTCAGACCATAAGCACCCGCTCCATAATAATTGCCCATATCTCCCCACGACCAAGTATCGGGCAACACGTTCTCATCAAAAAGACTACCATCACCAAAGATTCGCCCTCTGATTTCTTTAATACCCAACTCCTTGATTTTCTTTGCCCAACGGTCAGTCAGTTGCTTATAATCAGGTTGATTTTTGAATCGCCAACTGCCCAAAGAAGGATCTCCTGAGCCTTTTATGATAATATTTCCTATCAAAATAGAATCTTTGATTTGTCCTGAATATTCAAGAATTGTCAAATATTTGAAATCTTCTCCCAGAGTAATAAATGCCGTTGCCGATGAAATCAACTTCATCGTTGAGGCGGGTTGAAGGCTTTTTTTAGCGTTATATTCTACAATATTTTTATCAGAATTAACTGATTTAATACTCAATCCCAAAAAGCCATTCTCAAGAAACGGAGAATTTACCAAAGAATCTATTTTTCGTTGTATGATCTCTTGTGGAGTTGTAACTTTCAATGAATCAGTTGATTGCGTTTGAAATGCAAGATATTTGAATAGTGTGATTAGTAATAATTTCATATTTTTATAATTCAGTCGATTCAAATTATGAATGAACTTCCCGAAAGTGGAAAGAACTTTCGGGAAGTGAAAATGAGTTTATTTCAAAATCTCCACCGTAACCTTACTATCACCATAAACCCGTTGAGTAGCCTTGATAAAATCGGCTTCATTAGCTTTATAAATGTTCTCCACGTATTTCTGAGGGTTAATATCAAACAATGGAAAAGCCGTTGATTGAACTTGAATCATAATTTTATGACCTTTTTTGAAGGTGTGCAACACATCTTGCAAACGAAAATTTACATCCGTTTTCTGATTTGCAATGAGGGGTTTTGGTTTTACGAACGACTCTCTAAAACGTGAACGCATCACTTCACTTCTAACCATTTGTTGGTAACCGCCCAAGGTAATGTGTTTTGGTGTGTAAGGACTATTTGGTTCATCGCCTGGATAAACGTCAATTAATTTTACAAAGAAATCGGCATCTGTTCCAGTTGTTGAGATTTTTAGATTTACCTTAATTTCTCCTCCCAAAGTCATTTCTTCGGTCAAAATATCCGTTTCAAAAACCAACACATCAGTTCTACGACCCGCAAAACGTTGGTCTTCACTCATGTATCTGCGAGGAGAAAATCCAAGAATTTGCTTTGGATCTTCGGTGTATGGAACTGGTTTTGAGGGGTCAGAAATATATTCCGAAAAGCCTCTCACAGAAGTTCCCATGTTAATTTTACCATTTGGATTTAAGTAAAAATCGATCTTTTGAGCGGATTTAGAAGGATATTCCGAAAATTCACGCCATTCTTTTTTACCTGTATCAAATAAAAATGCTTCGGGCAAACCAGTCTTCCCATCACC
>JAYUIP010000282.1:0-2749 GCA_043765945.1 Arcicella sp. | reverse complement strand
TATCCATTATTTTGATTTCAATAATCTGTAATCAATCCATTTCTTGGGGGCAAGCCTACGTTCCCTCTCCCGAAAACCTAAAAGCAAGAGAGTGGTTTCAAAATGCAAAGTTTGGGCTTTTTGTTCACTGGGGCGTGTACAGCGTGCTGGCGGACGGTGAGTGGATGATGAATCAAAAGAAAATTGATAAAAAATCGTACGAAAAACTACCCGCATTTTTTAATCCAACCGAATACAATCCAAAAGAGTGGGTGGCAATGGCAAAAGCAGCGGGCATGAAATACATTACAATCACTTCAAAACACCACGATGGCTTTGCGATGTTTGATTCAAAACAAACCGATTGGGATATTATTGATAGAACTCCGTATAGAAAAGACGTACTTAAAATGCTCGCCGAGGAATGTCAGAAACAGGATATTAAACTCTTTTTCTATCATTCGCATTTGGATTGGTATCAAGATAATTACTTCCCAAGAGGCTGGACTGGATTGAGTTCAGGGCGACCAAACGAAGGAGATTGGAATAAATATCTTGACTTTATGGATGCTCAATTAACGGAACTTTTAACCAATTACGGTTCTGTTGCGGGTATCTGGTTTGATGGTTGGTGGGATAAAAAAGACGCTGATTGGCGTTTACAAAAAACCTATAATCTCATTCATAAATTACAGCCACAATGCTTGGTTGGCAGTAATCACCATCAAGTTCCCAAAGAAGGAGAAGATTTTCAAATGTTTGAAAAAGACTTGCCTGGAAAGAATACAGCGGGTTTTAATGACGGAGGAATTGGTAAATTACCTTTGGAAACTTGTGAAACGATGAATGGGTCATGGGGGTTTAGTTTACAAGACAATAATTATAAATCACCCAAAGCCTTAATTCAATATTTGGTAACGGCGGCGGGTAATAATGCCAATTTTCTTTTAAACGTAGGACCAATGCCCAACGGAAAGATACAGCCAGAATTTGTTGAAAATTTGAATAAAGTAGGTAAGTGGGTAGAAAAAAATGGAGAGACTATTTACAACACTCGAAACGGAATTATTTCGCAAAAATCTTGGGGTGTTAGTACACAAAAAGGTAAAATTACTTATTTACACATTTTCAAAGCGGATGATTCTAAATTGTTATTAACCGAAATGAAACAGAAGGTTGAAAGTATCAAAGTGTTTGGAACGAATGAAGCCATAAAATTTAAACAAGATGATTTTGGGTTATCCCTTGAATTACCCTCGAAATTAGATGAAATTGATACTATCTTAGTAATTGAATAACCCAAACATTTTCCTAATCAATACTGTGCAAAGGTTTGATTAAAAATAAAAAGCGTTAATTCGAAGTTGCAACATAACCAAACAACGCTTTTATGGAGGGTCAGACCCTCGTAAGTGCGATGTTAGGCAAAATGTCTAATGTAAGCAAGTGGCAACGTACTTTTATTATTCATTTGATACCTTTATTTATGAGTATCAAAGATGGTCAACCGCTGCCGTCGCATCAATTTTAGGCAGATGTCTCGTTATGGTTGTTTTAGTGATACAACCTACCGAAGTAATTTTGATAAATCGTTTGACTTTGGGCAGTTTAATGGTGAACATATCAAACAAAAAGGTACTGGACATCATGTAATACTGTTTGATCCCAGCCATATTCGTAAAAGTGGCAAACATAGTTTTGGTAAAGGTCGTTTTTGGTCGGGCTGTGATAGTTCAATGAAACAGGGTTTAGAAATTGGCGGAATTGCAGTTGGTGATGTTGAACACCATACCGCTTTTCACTACGAAACAGTCCAAACTCCCAATGCTGAAACGCTCAAAAAAGAGAATAAAACTTTACTGATTCACTACGCTAATTTAATTATCAAACGGAAAGATGAATTAAGCAAATTGTCCAAATACTTAGCCGTGGATGCGTATTTCTCTAAAAAAATCTATGTGGATAAGATTTTATCAGAGACCCTTTTTGAAATAATTTCACGGCTCAGAGACGATTCAGTGTTATTCTATATTCACGAGGAAAAGCCAACTGGTAAGCGTGGGAAACCCAAACTTTATGCTGGTAAGGTTGATGTGAAGAATTCAGCCATGAACCACTGCAACGGCAGTCCGATTTAAGATTGTTCATCAAGATTCCAAAATAAGAATCTTTTCAGCCGTTGTGTATGCAAAAGCTCTTGGTAGAAAAATAAAGTTAGCCTTGGTTGATTATTTTCAAGAAGATAATCCCAAAGTAACAAGTACCAAATTATATTTTTCGACAGATTTAAATTTATCCGCTTGGTACATCGTCAAATATTATAAGCTACGATTTCAAATCGAATTTATTTACCGAGATGCTAATCAATTTACGGGCTTAGAACATTGCCAAGCACGGAGTGAGCAAAAGCTATATTTTCACATGAATACCGCCTTAACAACGGTCTCAATTGCCAAAAGTGTCCATTACCCATCTATTCCAAAAGAGCAAAGAGAATCTTTTTCAATGGCAAATGTGAAAACACTTTATCACAACCAATTATTGCTCGAAAGATTTTTTGACGTGTTCGGTATCGACCACAACACGCATAAAAATAATCCCAAAGTCAAAGAACTATATTATTTCGGCTCTATTGCCGCTTAAACCGTCACACAGTATTGCCTAATGAAACCTAAAAAAAATAAGTACCTAATCCCTTTCATTTTAGTAACAAGCCTGTTTTTCCTGTGGGGAATTTCAAATAATCTTACGGGAATTCTGATTCCTCATT
>JAYUIP010000281.1:0-2750 GCA_043765945.1 Arcicella sp. | reverse complement strand
TTTGACAAAACTATTAGGCTTTTTTATTTTAATTACTGATTTTACGCAAGCTTGAAAGGCTTTCGTCTGCGTAACATCAGTTACTAACCAACAAAGCCAAATTTAAGCATAATACAAAAACACTAAATCATAGTTTTGAACAATAATTTTACGCAAAAACCGCTCTTTTTCTTAAAAAAATACTAATTTTGTAAAAAATTCAAGCAACCAAAAAACGTTCTTTCATACACACGATGGTAAACAGACGACTTCTCCGAACTAAGGCTTTCCAAAACCTTTATGCCTTCCGCACAGCGGAACGTGCTGATTATCAACATTATCACGACGTTATTGCCGAATCTTTCCTGCCAAATCTTGATTTAATGATTCCCAAAGAGGAACAAATTGTTAAATTAGATGCTCTTCGTAAACTTTCTGAAACGCATTATGATGAGATTTTTCATAAAAAAGACACCAATGAAGACATCCCCATTGAGACTAAATCAGCCGCTAAAAAATCGCTTTTAATGTATCGTGATGCTGTAAAAAGAGACAGAAATAGAATTACAAATACAATGGTTTCGGAGGTGGAAAATATCTATAATGTCTATCTTAAAATGCTTCAATTGTTGCTTGAAATCACAGAAATTGCAGTTTGGGATGAACAGCGCCGTTTGGTTGAGACAGATTTCAGAACAGCACGATTAGCCAATAATTCAGTTTTAATTGCCCTTAAAAATTTAAAATCTCTTGAAACAGAGTCAATTCGCAAAAATGTTAATTGGACGACTGAGGACCAAAATTTCCTCCGCAAACTTTTCTTGGAAGCCATCTTGCCTGATACCGAATTCCAATCGTATCTTCGCATTACAAACCCCACTTTTGAGCAAGATTTGACTTTGATTATCTATCTTGTGAAAACTTTTGCCTTAAAACATCATATAATTACGGATTATTTTGAAGAAAAAGACTTAAATTGGGGTGAGAATAAAGAGGTTTTAAAAAGTATGATTGTCAAAACCTTTAAAATTACCAGCGTTGAAGATTTAGAATTGCAACCTCTGGCAATGAATTGGGAAGACGACAAAGTTTACTACGTTGATTTGTTCAATCACGTATTAGACAATGAAATATCATACGAAAAAATCATTACAGACCAGACTCAAAACTGGGATGGCGACCGTTTAGCAATGACCGATTTATTGATTTTGAAATTAGGGCTGGCTGAGATGATAAATTTTCCAAGTATTCCTACCAAAGTTTCAATTAATGAATATATTGAATTAGCAAAAAATTATTCAACCCCTAAATCTGGACAGTTTATTAATGGTCTTCTGGACGTACTTTCTCAGAAATTACAAAAAGAAGGCGTTATCAGAAAGTCTGGACGTGGTTTGATTGATAATAAGTAGAGGGCAGTTAGCAGATGGCAAAAGTGCCTTACAGAAAATAAAGTTCCTTACAAAATACATTTTAATAACTGGTACTTTTACTGGTATTTGTTCATTGGTAACTGCTTACTGATGGATGACTGGTAACTGTTTACTGATAACTGATAACTAAAATGAGCAAGTCATCAAAAACATTCTGGGCATTCATGACGGGTGCATCCGTAGGTGCTATATTGGGAATTTTATATGCTCCCGATAAAGGAGAGAATACACGCAATAAATTACTTTATCAACTACAAAAATACCGTGATCAATTAGAAAGCTTAGTTTCTGACTTGATTGAAGGCAAAGAAATTCCTGAAACAATGGCAAAATCAGAAGGTAAGAAAGTAGTAAATGAAGCCCGTGAGAAAGCTGAACGCCTTTTGGAAGACGTTGAAACCATGATGAGTCAGATAAAGGCAAAAGCGTAGGTCGCAACAAACAACGAAATATCCATGAAAAAAATAATAATCTTAGCCCTTTCAGTGTCAGTATTTATTGCTTGCGAAAATAAACAACGTACTGATGCTCAAACGATTGAAGACAATAAAAAAGCTCTTGAACCAACGGCAAACAAATTTCCCGTCATGAAAATTGATACGTCAATGGTTGATTTAGGAACAATTTCGCAGGGCGATACCATCATGCACGTTTACAATTTTAAAAACACAGGCAATATGCCTTTGGTGTTAAGTAATGTAAATGCCTCATGCGGTTGCACAACGCCTTCGTATTCAAAAGAACCTGTTGCTCCTGGCGAGACAGGATTTATTACCGTGAAATTTAATAGTAAAGGAAAAGAAGGCAAGTTAAATAAAACCGTCACAGCTTATGCAAATACAAAACCTGCTGACAATACGGTTTCTTTTAAGATTGAAGTATTAATTCCAAAAAAATAAATAGCCCCCCACCCCCCAGAGGGGGAGCTTGAATACACATTTAAACTTCCCTTTTGGGGGCTGGGGGGCTAAATCAATATCATGTACAACAGTGTTTTATTACAAGGATTAGGCGGAGGCGGAGCTTCTTCATTATTTTTAATCGGAGGAATGTTCGTTATCATGTATTTTTTCATGATTCGTCCACAACAGAAAAAAGCGAAAGACCAACAGGCTTATGTTGATGCTTTGAAGGCTGGCGATAAAGTGATTACCATTGGCGGATTGCACGGAACGGTTTCATCAGTTCGTGATAAAACTGTGGTATTAGAAGTAGATTCAAGCAAAGGTATCAAAATGGTTTTCTTGAAAACAGCCATTTCAAAGGATTCTTCGGCTCAAATTGTAGAATAGAAAGTTGAAAGGTTTAGCAGTTTTAGAAGTTAAAAAGTTTGATTCT
>JAYUIP010000280.1:0-7754 GCA_043765945.1 Arcicella sp. | reverse complement strand
AGCGTTTTGTGGCAAATGCCAAGCCAGAATTAGTAGAAAGAGAACGTCAAAAATTAGCCGATGCCGAAGCGAAAATTAAAGCTTTGCAGGAGATGATTTTGCGGTTAAAAAGATAACAGAAAGCCCCTAAGATTAATTTTAGGGGCTTTTCTATTTTACAAAATATCAATTTCTTTCTCTGATAAACCGGTTGATTCTGAAATAATATTTTTGGCAACTCCTAATTTTTTTAATTCCCCCGCAATCTTTTTTGAATTATCTTTTTCAGCGGTTTTCACTGCACTTTCCACAGCCGTATTTACCACCTCCCTTATTTCAATATGCTTCATCAAACTTTTTTGATAGTTATCGTATTCACCTTAGCTTTTTGCATTTCTACAATAAAACGCTCCCCACTTTGCGATTCACAATGAATATCAAAAATAGCACTTCGTTCAAAAGCAAACTCGGACAGGTTTTCGTTATTCCTAAATGTCAGTTTTGCTACTTGATGATATTCGGGCAAAAGTTGATTTAAAAAATCAATCAATAAATCCTTGTTGGCTTCTTCACCAAATAGTTTCTTAAACCCAAAATCAGTGTATGGATTGATGTATTTTGACATTATTGTTTTCTATTTTATATAAAGGTATAAAATTTCTCGCAATTTTGGAAAATCGTTGTACATCCCTAAAACCGCCTCAAAGCCATCTCCGAAATCGTCTGACCGATTGATAATGAGGCAGTTGCGGCGGGTGATGGGGCATTCAAAATGTTGATTACCTTTTCGTCTTCAATGATGGCAAAATCGTCCAAAAGTCCTCCCGTGCGGTCGCAGGCTTGGGCTCTTACTCCTGCACCACCTTCAATGAGGTCTTCTTCCTGAATCTCTGGAATTAATTCTTGCAGGGCTTTCGTAAAGGCTATTTTCGAGAAACTTCTGTACATTTCACCCAATCCCATTTCCCAATATTTTACTGCCACTTTCTGAAATCCTCCCCACGTGAGGGTTTCCCACAGTTCTTTGGCGTTGATGTCCATTTTTTTATAACCTTCTTTTCTGAATGCCAACACTGCATTGGGTCCTGCTTCCACGCCACCTTTCATCATGCGAGTAAAATGTACACCCAAAAATGGAAAATTGGGGTCTGGAACGGGATAAATAAGGTTTTTGACCAAATAATGTTTCTCGGGACGAATCTTGAAATATTCACCTCTGAACGGAACAATCCGCACATCAATTGGGGTATCCTGCGACATTTGAGCTACTTTATCCGAGTATAATCCCGCACAATTTATCACCAATTTCGTTTCGTAAGTATTTCGTTCAGTTTTCACAATTGATATCGAATGTCCTTTCGTAATACCCGTAACTTTTTCATTAAATTGTAGGTCAACTCCCAAGTTACGCAGTTTCTCAGCCATTTTTTGGCTCATCACTTTATAATCCACAATACCCGTTTGTGGTACAAATAATCCTTCCAAACAAGAAACATGAGGCTCATATTCTTTCACTTCCGAAGCCGAGATTTTACGAACTCCCGCCAAACCATTTTGTTGCCCACGGACAAATAAATCATCCATTTGCTTGCTTTGGTCGGCTTTCGTTGCCACCACCACTTTTCCCGTAATTTCGTAGGGAATATCCTCTTGCTGACAGAATTCAATCAGTTGATGATAACCTTTTATACAATTTGTCGCTTTCAACGAACCTGGTTTATAATACAATCCAGAGTGAATAACCCCAGAATTATTCCCCGTTTGGTGCATTGCCACTTCATGTTCTTTTTCGAGTAATAAAATCTTCCTATCAGGGCGTTGTTCCTTGATTCTGAGTGCAGTAGCCAATCCCACAATTCCTCCACCGATGATGATTATGTCGTGTTGCATATTTATTGAGTTTGCAGTAAAAACCAGTTTGCAGTGGGCAGTAAACAGGGATAACGCACTGTTAAGATATTTAATGTACTTTTACTGCCTACTGAAAACTAACAACTGCCTACTATTTTATGGTTAAAATCTAATACAAAGATAAGCAAAAAGCCCTGCAAGATGTTTGAAATCTTGCAGGGCTTTTTATATTCTTGTTGAAAACGTGCCTTAGTTGGCAACTAATTTCATGGTATATTTTATTTTTTTAGAAGTTTCTTTAATTATATCACCAGAGATAGCAACTAATATAACAGCCTGTCTATCAAGGGGTTCATTATCCAAATTTGACATCACAGTTGTAAATGATAATTCCATGAATTTATCGTTCAAATTATCAATGTCATAAAGTAAATTCAAAGAGCCATTTTTTAATTCAACTTGTTTCTCATTATTTAGAAACTTCCAAGTTCCTTTAACTTTTTGCTTTTTCTTTTCAGTGTAAGTTTCTAACTCTCCTTTATTACTAAATGTAAAATAATCATTTGGAGCAATAAAAAAATCTGCTTTCAGGTTTGGCATTTTGTTATTTCCGTAAACAATCATTTTCTTCCCGTCCACATCAAAATTGATTTCTTCATAAACCCATTTACGAGCCAGTAATTCAGTTTTATTACCCATTATTGGCGTATTTCCTCCACCTCCAAATTGCTCATTAGCAGGCGTAATTCTTTCATCACAACCTTGTAAAAATACAATGGTAACAGTCAAGCAAATTAGTAGTAGTTTCTTCATCGTATTAATTTTAAGCTATAAGTATAATCTTCAAAAATCAAATTGGCACAAAAGAAAATACAACGGTATATTCCATACTCGTTTCTGGCAAACTCAGACTTTTTAGTTTTGATGACCAGTCAGCATCCGTATTAGTCCCTTTTTTAACCGTAAAAGAAATTTCCAATTTGGTTTTACTAATCGTCGTAACATCAAAGACATCCCCTCTGCCACCTGAGTCTGTAATTATCAATTGTTTCTCATCTTTTGTAAGCTCCCATTTTCCTTTATTTGTGCTTCCTTTAGATTCAGTTTCATGTGAACCGTCCTTTTTATACGTCACTTTTATAGTTGCAAAATCAGTGGCAAGCCCAATAGAAGTTGGTCTTGAAAATTGAGCAACTGTCTTGCCTCCACCTTTAATCAAAACCTCATCATATTGCCAAGATTTTGCTGTCAGAATTTCCGTTGTGGTTGAAGACGTTGGCGAAACGGGTGGCGTTACTGGCGGTTCAACTTCAACCGTGTCTATTTTTGGCGTAATTCTTTCGTCGCAACTTTGAGAAATCGTTGCTGTAATTATGAGTATTAAAAGCAGGGATACTTTCATGGGATTTGTTTTTAAATTCATCAAGATATTCACTTTATTAAGAAAATTTCAGTAATTTGTTTTTGTAAAATAACTTACGCTTAAACTATTTCATTTATCTTTAAACGAAGAACACATCTTTAAGTATATGTTTTTCGTTAGAATTTAAAAAATGATGATCAAAAATCAGTCCCAAATTATGAAAAATATCTTCTTGTTCTATTTTTTTATTTTTCTTCTAAATAATCAGCAAATTATTGCCCAGAACAAAGCCCAAGAATTCGTCAAAAAGTATAAACTCCAACTCAGAGCGTATGACTATGAAACCCGTGATGATTTGGAAGGAACATACATTAAACTATACAATCTAACCAAGAAAAAATTAGCCGATTCTGCCGTTATTATTAGTGGATATGCCACTTTTATGCTTGAAAAAGGCAATGATTATGACCTCGTGGGACAACGAGCTCGCTATATGACTCGTCGTGCAAATTTCAATGCTGCTTGTTATCTGCAAGACCCGAAAAAAGTATTTTGCGTTTCAGGAATTGATGTCGAAAATGTAACTAAGCAAGAAGATGGAACCGATTTTGTAGAAGGAGCAATTGCGATGAAAAAGATTAAAATCAACGATTCTTTCAAAATTGAAAACATCCGTTATGACCTTAATAAATGGGAAATTCGTCCTGATGCGGCAAAAGAATTGGATAATTTAGTACAAATTTTAAGAGATAATCCTGGCATTGTGGTCGAGTTAGGCTCCCATACAGATTGCCGTGCAAGCGACCCTTACAACTTGAATCTCTCTCAAAAAAGGGCGGAAGCTGCCGTTGAATATATCATCAAAAAAGGTAAAATTCCACAAAATAGAATCGCAGCAAAAGGATACGGGGAAACCAAATTGTTGAATAAATGTGATGATGGTGTAGTGTGTTCTGAATTGGAACATGCCATTAATAGAAGAACAGAAATTAGAATTACAGGGTATTTAGTGGATGGTGTTCCTGTTGACTTAAAGGGCGGAACGGCTGTTTCGGGAGATAAGAATTGAGTAAACAGTCTTTAATGTACCATGAATGAAGTACTTATAAAAAAAGGCACAAATGTTTTTAATATTTGTGCCTAACAGATGTGGCGGAATCTGTGCTGAAATGAGTAAATAGTTAGTTTACTTTATCATTTAGAAAAATATTAGTGGTTTAAATATGTTGCAAATATTACATCTTTTTTAATTCTATGCAATGACAAATATCAATAAATTGAGCATAACTACTTGTTGATATTCATTGTTTTCTAATTCTACTCAAAGTTTCAGGAGAAATCCCTAAATAATTGGCAATGATATATTGAGGAATCCTTTGAATAAAATCTGGACGAGCTTTTGTGAGTTGTTCATAGCGTTCTTGGGCAGTCAAAGAAATGAGTGAATAAATGCGGCTTTGTTGTTCGTTGTAGGAATATTCTGCCAGATGTCTCACCAATCTATCCCACTTGGGCGACATATCGCACATCTTCTGCAAATCTTGAAATGAAAGCATCAATAATTCCGAGTTCTCAAGTGCCTCCACATATTCAATGCTTGGTTTTTGAGTCGTAAAACTCGGAACGGAGCTAATAAAGATATTCTCACTACCTAAAAAGCGAGTGCTTTCTTTTCCCTCAACTAAATAGTAAACTCTGAAAACTCCTTTTACGATAAAGCCAGTTTCTGTAGCAATTTCACCAGGTGAACATAGATGTTCTCCTTTTTTGAGTTTCTCAGAACGGAAAAAATGCCATACTTCATTCAACTCTTCATCGGAAAAATCAATGAAAAAACGGAAGAAATTTTGTAGTTGTGGAATCATATACGGCGGGGTATCCATAGATCTATTGTTGTGAATTTGAGATGAAGATATTATTTATATTGATAAATATCAAGCTTTATGAATAATATATTTTGCTTATGAATTTGGGGGCTTACTTACCATAAAATAATCTTTCCGTAAAAAAACTGTACCTTTGTATAGAAAAACCGCTACTCTTTACGTTCACATAATACAACATCCTATCGTTATTTTTGGGTATGAAAAAATATTATTATCAACTATTAATTTCTTTAATCTTTTTCGGTTTATCTTTTCAAATTCATGCGGAGAATTTGATTGGTGGTAAATTTGATTTTACGCATACGAGTGGGAATAGTTTCAATATAAAAGCAACTGTTTTTGTGGATAAAGGCGTTTCGGCGACCTCTCCCGACCTTTACCAAAATTTTATTACAGTAAGAATTTATTCAAAAGGAGCTAACTCTTCTCTTGATGTGTTGATGGAAACCATTCAATTAAATCAAATTTCAAAGGTTGATAATTTCCCTTACGATAACAGAGAATGTGCTTCTTCTTTCAATGTTTCGACCACTAAAATTGAGTATGAACAGAACATTATTCTGAATAAATCAATTTACAACAATCCAGGAGGATATTATTTAGTTTGGCAAGATGGATATCGCAATGCAACTATTAATGCCAACACTTCAACGGTGGGCATGACCCTCTATTTAGAATTCCCACGCTTAAATACTCAAGATAATTCCTCGCCCACTTTTAGATTAAATAAAGGAATTGTGGCGTGCGTAAATGTACCGCTCCCCAACGTTGATTTAGGAGCGGATGATAAAGATGCGGCTGATAGTCGTACTTATGGTTTTGTAACTCCCTATTCAGCTGGTGGCAATTCAAGCATAGCTGGTAAACAGAATTATTTGCCTTCCTCTCGAAACGCCTCCAATATTTATCCAGCAGTTCAATGGAATGGAGGTTTCTCTGCTACAAGTCCAATAACTGGAACGGGAATTAGTTTGAATCCTAATACAGGTGCATTGACAGGAACCCCAACCATACCTGGAAAATATTTGATTTGTGTTGAATGTAAAGAATTTAGGAATAATGTACAAATTGGGTTAAATCGTATGGACTTTGAGATTATTGTTGATATATGTATAAGTCCAAAACCAAAGATTTATTTAGAAGGTAACAATCCTACTATTCACGAAACTTTGGCATCTATTTGCGAATATTCTTATCGAGTTTTAGAAACAATTGACAATGCCAGTTTTACCTACGTTTGGAAAAAAAGTGGAGTTGTGGTGCCTGGAGAAACCAAAAGCAAAATTAAAGTACTTTTTAGAAACGCAGATAAATATACGGTCACTGTTACTCGAACAGGAGCATCATGCCCTGGCACAGAAACATCCTTAGAAACAGAATTGAGACCTATTGGTGGTGTTGAGATAACAATATCAGTTCCAGATAGTACCGTTTGTAGCGATTTAATCCCTATTAGATTAGAAGTCGAAAAGTTAGATGGAACACCTTTGAGTAGTAGCTTTGGAAAGAAATGGTTTAAAAATAATATTTTAATTCCCAATGAATTTTCTGATATCTATTCAGTTTCAACTTCTGGAAAATATAAAACGTTGGTAACTGATTTTAGTACAATTGATAGATGTATCTACGAAGCTTTCAAAGAAATTATCGTTACACCCACTCCAACCCCAACCATCACAAACATAACGGGTAAAACCGCTGTTTGTCAAGGAGATGTAGTGAAATTAAGAGTGGCTCCAGTTGAAGCAAATGTGAATTATCAATGGGAAAAAAATATCGCAAATTTTGCTAATACAAATGATTTGGATGTAACTTCAACAGGAGCCTACAGAATCAAAGCAACAAGCACAATCAATGCTGACTGCGAAGCCTACACCCCAGAAATTAATATTGCGGTCAATCCTTTACCAACTGTAACTTTTGATGATATAAAACCAGTTTGTAGTTCAAAATCTGCGAAAGTAGATTTGCGAAATTTAGTTACAGTTAACCCTCCCGACCCCAATTTTGGTGTGTTTACGGGTACGGGCGTAAGTGGCTATGAATTTGACCCTTCGGTTTCGGGCTATGGTTCTTTCCCAATTAGATACGACTATAAAACAGCGGTTGGTTGTTCAGGTAATGCCTCAAAAATTGCTATCGTTGATTTATCTCCCGTTGTGAAATTAGGGAATGATATTACTATTTTTAGAGGAGATACTATCAGATTGAAAAGCGTGGGAAGTACGGGAAACAAATATGTTTACGATTGGACACCCGCAACGAGTTTAAGTTCGCCAAATATTCCGCAACCCATTGCAACCCCAGATGTTACTACGGAATATGTGGTTAAAGTAACTTCTGTGTTGGGAAAATGTACTGCCACTGATAAAATTGTAATTACAGTAAAGTCCATTTTAAATATACCAGCAGCATTTACACCTAACAGTGATGCCTTAAATGATACTTGGGCAATTATGGATAACAACCGAGAATTCAATGATTATCCAGATATTGAAGTGAAAATTTTTAACCGCTGGGGAGGAGAAATATTCTACTCAATTGGCTCAGGAGCATATCAAACAAAGCCTTTCGATGGTATTCAAGATGGGCAAAGACTACCCGCAGGAACGTATTTTTACGTTATAAAGCCAAGTCCAGACGTACCAAGTTTAACGGGATATGTAACGATTGTG
>JAYUIP010000279.1:0-7763 GCA_043765945.1 Arcicella sp. | reverse complement strand
TTATGAAGACCACTTTTAAAGATTTTTTTACCTTACATTTCGTCGTTCTGATTTTTGGATTTACGGCTATTCTTGGGCAATTGATTTCAATTCATACGTTGGGATTAGTCTTTTTTCGTACAATTTTTGCCTCATTCGGTTTTTATATCTACTTCAAAATCAGAGGCTTATCTACGCAAATTGATACAAAAGGAAAATGGCAATTATTGGGAACGGGCGGAGTAATTGTGGCTTTACATTGGTTCACTTTCTTCTATTCTGCCAAAGTTTCAACCATAGCCATTTCATTAGTTGGACTTTCCACAACCTCACTTTGGACAAGTTTTATCGAACCTCTTTGGAATAAAAAACGTATAAAACCGCTTCAAGTTATCTTCGGAAGCATTGTGATTTTGGGTTTATATTTGATTTTTCTCTATGAATTTAAACATATTTGGGGCTTAATTCTCAGTATTATTTGTGCCATTTTAGGAGCAATTTTTACGGTACTAAACGGTGAATTTTCCAAAAAATATTCTCCTCAAATCATCACTTTCTATGAAATGTTGGGCGTTGCTATCAGCACTTTTCTGCCAATTTTATACGTTTTATTTTCAGAAAATTCTACGATTTTAGTCATTCCTCAGCACTTAGATTGGCTTTGGATTTTGATTTTAGCCTTCGTTTGTACCAACTACGCCTACACTGAATCAGTCAATTTAGTTAGAATTTTCTCAGCCTTTACTTTCAATTTGACCCTAAACTTGGAGCCAGTGTACGGAATTATGCTCGCTTACTCATTTTTTGGTGAAAAAGAACGCATGACAGCGGGATTTTATGCAGGAACTTTGGTAATTTTATTATCAGTCTTGTTATATCCTCTTTCCGAAAAACTAATACATGAAAATTTTAGACCTAAAAAACCTTAGCATTATTGTAGGTATTACCCCCATTTTATTTTTTATTTATTACGTTTGGCAGTACACCATCAATATCCCTTTTCTTGACGATAATCTTTATTACACCAAAGCCGTTGTTGATGTCAATAAGAGCCAATCTTTTGCCGAGACGTTTAAGATTTTCATGCGGCAACACACCATTACCGAACACAAAACGCCCGTTTCAAGAATTGCTGCATTTTTGATTTACAAAATCACGGGGAAACTCAATTTTTTCACCTTCGCACAAATCGGTAATTTCACCCTTTTCGGAATCCTTTTTCTCTTCTGGCGATTTTTCCGAAAACACGCTTGGAACATCATTTATTTTCTGCCAATTCCTTTCTTGCTTTTCCAAATGCAAACCAATGAAAACCAATTTTGGATGGGGTGTGCTTGGCTTTATTATCCCATTGGACTTTGGCAAATGATAACGTTTTATCTACTCAGTTATCAGAAACCACGATATTTCATCTTTGCAATGCTCTCGGCAATTTTCGTAACCTTCATTTTCAGTAATGGAATGTTCGTGTTTTTTCCCGCAACGTTGATTCTACTTTACCAAAAAAGATATAAAGATTTGGGCATAATGGTTTTGATTGCAATGGTCTGTTTGTTAGTATATTTTAGCAGTTATACGCCTTCACCCATCGTTCCGCCTGCCTTTTCAATTCCAAATATTCTTACGGGATTTGTCTTGATGTTAGGGGCGTATGTGGATGTGCAAGAACTCCATAATCTGTCCCTATTCACCGCAACAGCCGTTGGATTGATAATTTTAGGGTTTTTGACGTATGGCGGAATCTGGTTATTGAATCGTTATTTCAAGAATAGTCAAACTGAAAATTCATCCAAAACCTCAGATATTTTGTTCATAGTTGCCTCCATGATTGCTTTGTGTATGTCGGCGGGTGCGGTGGCATATTCACGTTACACGGGCGAACACGGTTTTGAAGAAATGTTTGCGAGTCGCTATCGTTTCATGAGCGTTTTGTTGATGTGTTTGGCTTATTTATTCAGTTTACTCTTAACAAAAAATACGATTCGTAAAGTAGTTTTAGCCATATTTTTGCCAATCACAATGGCTTTGTATGTGTACTCTTACTATTATTGGCATGACTATAATGTTCTTTACCGTGAACGTTTGGCGGCGGCAGCTTTTAATTTTAAATTTCATAATAGCTGGGTTTTATATCCTTTTGATAACGACTGGACGAAGCAAGTGGACGTGGTGAATATCGAAGCCATTAAAACAGGAGTTTATCAGCTACCAAGGTTGTCATTTACACCATTTCAGGAAGCAATTAATAATGATAATGTACAGTATATCAGTGATCTATCATTAAAATTAGAAGAGAAAAAAGACCGTTTTATTCTAAAAAATGAAACCCTTAATGTTGAAAACCCCTTAGAAATATCTCAAAATATTA
Organism: Arcicella sp.; assembly: GCA_043765945.1. Lineage (GTDB taxonomy): Bacteria > Bacteroidota > Bacteroidia > Cytophagales > Spirosomataceae > Arcicella. The sequence goes on along the minus strand of JAYUIP010000279.1, from coordinate 5,416 downwards.
TTCTTAAATCTAACCGTAATACTTATTTATTACCCTTAATCAGAGAACGAAATAGGAGTAAAAAAGAATATTTTTTCAATCAAAATGTCTTTTGGAAAGGATTCGAAGCCAATATTCTAAAAAATACTTTTATTCCAGATGAATACACCATTGGGCTATTGAAAGTGCAAGATGAAAAATATGAGATTAAGTATAGCAACTTAAAAATAAGATTGTAAAATCCTAAGTTCTACAAAAAGAGATTCAACAATTAACTTTTGAGATAAAACTTTGGTAATTTTGTACTCTGTTTTAAATAACCAACTATTGGATACGCTTATTTTTTCTTTTCTCGTAGAAAAAATAAGCATTTACTAATTAGAATAATACAATTTTAAGACGAAAAAAAAAATTAAGTGTTCGCATAAAAAAGCCACAAATGAAATCATTATACCTAAAAAACTTCGCCGTTTTTTTGATGTTATGCCCCGTTCTATTTTTCGTTTATTATGTATGGAAATATACTATTAATATTCCTTTTTTAGACGATAGTTTATATTATACCAAATGCTTAACAGATGTAGAAAAAAGCGATTCTATGGTTGATAAGTTTTGGATTTTTATGAAGCAACATACCATTACAGAGCATAGGACACCTGTTTCTAAGTTTACGGCATGGTTGATTTATAAATTTACGGGTAAATTTAATTATAGTACTTTGGCTCATTTGGGCAATCTTGCTTTGTTTGGAATGCTGTTTTTATTCTGGCGTTTCTTCAAAAAACACGCTTGGAACATTATCTATTTTTTGCCCATTCCATTCTTGGTTTTTCAGATGCAAACCTACGAAAATCAGTTCTGGACAATCTGTAACTGGACTTACTATCCTATTGGTTTAATGCAAATGGCGGTATTGTATTTTTTGAGTTATCAAAAGAAAAATAATCTACTCTATGCCACCTTGATTACTATTTTAGTAACTTTTACTTTCAGCAATGGAATGTTTGTCTTTTTACCCGCAGGATTGGTAGTAGTTTATCAGAAAAGATATAAAGAATTTGGGTTTTTGTTTGTAATAGGTGTAGCGTGTGTGGCATTATATTTTAGTAATTACAAACCTTCACCGATTGCCCCTCATGAGTTTTCGTTCATGAATTTGTTGAGGGGTTTTTTACTGATGTTGGGGTCTTATGTTGATGTGCAAAGTTTGCATGGGATTTCAGTAATTACCAGCACATTCTTTGGCATAATTATTTTATCATTACTCACTTTGGGTGGATTAATATTGTTAAAAGATTATATTCAAAATACTGACGGTCAGATAGTTGATGCTGGAAATAAAGATTATTTGTTTATTGTTTCTTCAATGATTGCCTTGTGTATGTCGGGTGGTGCAGTGGCATATACACGCTTTACGGGTGAGTATGGATTTGAAGAAATGTTCGTGAGTCGCTACCGTTTTATTAGTATCACACTTTTTTGTTTGGCGTACTTATTTACCTTGTTGTTGATTCGTAAAGAACAAGGGAAGCGCCTTTTATTAATAATATTCTTTCCAATTACGAGTTTGTTATATGTCTATTCCTACTATTTTTTGCATCAAAATAATGTCAATTTTAGAGAAAAATTAGTGGCAGGTGCATTCAATTTCAAAAATTATAATAGTTGGGTTTTATACCCTTTTGATAACGATTGGACTCATCAAGTGGACGTAGCAAATTCAGAAGCTATCAGAATGGGAATTTATGAATTACCACAATTACCATTTTCAAAACTTCAAGAGGAAATCAATAAAGATACTGTTCACAACGTCAGCAACTTAGCTTTAATAATTGAGCAAAAGAAAGACCGATTTACGTTAAAAAATGAGACGCTCAATGTTGAAAATCCATTGGAAATTGAGCAAAATGTGGTGCTTAAATCTAAACGAAACACGTATTTATTGCCCTTAAATCGTTATCGAAATAAGAGTAAAAAAGACTTCCTTTTCAATCAAAATTTGTTTTGGAAAGGCTTTGAAACGGATATTTTGAAAAATACTTTTATTCCTGATGAATACACCATTGGTTTACTGAAAATACAAGATGGAAAACATGAGATTCAGTATAGTAATATGAAGATTAAGTTGTGAAATGGTTTTCAATGCTATTTTTCTTTTTTACTTGAACTTTGACAATTGAAAATTAATTAAATTTAAAAAAATCAGTGCTTACCTCAAAAAACGCATCAAATTCAGCCTTATGGCTACTTTTTTTAATTTCCGTTATCCCAATTGGAATACTGGCAATGTATAATCATCCATCCGTTGACGATGATTTTTGTTTTGCCTACATGACCCGTGATTACGGTTTTTGGGAAGCTCAAAAGTTTTATTACGAAGGTTGGTCGGGAAGGTATATTTCTAACATGATTTTTCACGCAACGCCCTTAGCTTTCGGTAATTTTTGGTTTGTGAAAGCGATGCCTTTTTTAATATTTGGGTTTCTGTTTCATGCCATTTATACGTTTATTGGGGAAGTTTTAAAGCCGTTATCTGTGTCTTCACAGACGACTCTCACAATAACATTTCTAAGCATTTTTGTAATTTTCTCACCCAGTATCATTGACACCTTTTATTGGTATTCATCCGTTTTTATTTTCCCAACCTCTTTTGGATTTTTTCTGTATTTAATCGTTGTTATTTTGAAGTTTTATCAGCCTCAGTATCAACGTATTAGACTGCCAATTGCGTTACTGGCAGCTACTCTAACATTTTTTATTATAGGTTCAAATGAAGTAATGATGGTTTTTATTCTCGGATTTTTAGGGATTGTTTGGGGATATACTTTATTATTTAAAAGACGTTTTGATGCCTTATTCTTCGCTTTAATGCTCATTGGACTGTATTTTGCCTATTTTTGGGTATTGCAGGCAAAAGGAAATCAAGTGCGTATGGTAGGCGGAAATGTTTTAGGTGGAGCAATTGCAACTTCTTTGTTAAATGCGTTGAAATCTACGATTACAGTAATACTCAACTGGTCTGTGTTACTATTCATATTTTCTGTAATTTATTCACGATATTTTCTTCAAAGAAACTACAACTTTCCCCCATCAAATATTTTTAATGTAAATGCTTGGATAGCTATTTTAGGATTAGTTGTGTTAATATTTCTAATGTTCTTTGTCATACATTATGGGAATGACATGGGTGTTCCTGACCGTGTGAAAAATGTCATTTTTGCTATTTTCATAGTTGGGTTTTTCTACATAATTACTGTTCTCCACTTTAAGTACCCAGTAGATAGTGTCAGGCGATATAATGATTGGATAGTTTACAGTGTGTTTTCAATCATAGTTTTAATGAATGTACTGTATCATGGCAAAAACTTGAAAACCATGTATGCGGATATTCGCCTTGGAATTGCCAAAAGATACGACCAAGAAATGACCCAACGATACACCAAAATCAGAGAAAGTAAAAGCGATACAGTTTACGTTGCTCCGTTGAAAAATGTCCCCAAATCGTTGTGTTTTGACGATATAAAAACGACTGAAAAACACCTTTGGAATAAATGTTATGCTACTTATTTTGAAAAGAAAGTGATAATTTTGAAAGAAGAGTAAAAATATGCAAGAAACCCAAAAATTATTTATATCCATCATTATTCCTTGTTTTAACGAAGAACAGGTCATTTCACACACCTACCAACGAGTGGACAAAACCATGAAAAGTTTTGGGCATCGGGGATATGAATTGATTTTTATTAACGATGGAAGTCGAGACAAAACGCTTGAAATTTTAAGAGAAATTGCTCAAAAAGATTCTAACGTTAAGATTATAAGTTTTTCCAGAAATTTTGGACACCAACCCGCCGTTACCGCAGGAATTAATCTGTGCATTGGCGATGTGGCAATTATCATTGATGGTGACCTGCAAGACCCACCTGAATTATTCCCAGAAATGATTAAAATTCATGTTGAACAGAACGCTAATGTGGTTTATGGCCTTCGTGGAGAACGAAAAGGAGAAACTTTTTTTAAGAGAATATCCGCAAAATATTTCTATAAAACGATTAATTTTCTGTCAGATACTCCTTTGCCAGTTGATACAGGGGATTTCCGCTTGATTGATAAACACGTGATTGAGGCGTTTAAAAATCTGCCCGAGAAGAACAAATATATTCGAGGATTAATCTCTTGGATTGGTTTCAAACAAGTACCTATAATGTATGTACGTGATGAACGTTTTGCGGGAGAAACGAAATACCCGCTCTCGAAGATGATAAAATTTGCCTCAACCAGTCTTTTGTATTTTAGTAAAAAACCTTTAAAATTAGCCCTCACGATAGGTTTAGTGAGCATTTTGGTCGGAATTGGCTTGGCGGTTTGGGTAATAACTGGATTGATTTATCGAACCAACAGCATTGTGCCAGGATGGGCTTCAACGATTATTGCCTTGATATTTTTTGGAGGAATTCAGCTTTTAACAATTGGTGTTCTGGGTGAATATTTAGGAAATATGTTCGAGGAAATCAAGAACCGCCCTGAGTATATTGTGCATGAAAAAATTAACTTTTAAATAATTGGGATTGGGGATTAGGGAATTAGGGATTAGGAGTTTTCTCCCAATCCCCAATCCCCAATCCTCAATCCCTACACTTACCCTTTTGAAAAAGATATTAACCCAGATAGGCATCTTTCTACCTATCTTTTTTTTCAGTTTAATGCTCTTCACGTATGCCGTGAATGTGCCTTGGATGGATGACACAGACGCTTTTCCTGATTTTTTAGGTCGTTTCCTCGAAGCAAAAAACTTCAATGAAAGAGTATGGCTGGTGTTCAAACCCAACAATGAACATCGCATTGTTTATGCCAAATTGATTAATCTTCTGCATTATGCCATCACAGGAACGCTCAATATGCGAACGCTTACGATACTTTCCAACATTACGCTTTTTGGAATGCTGTGGATTTTCTGGCGAGTGATTAAAGAACAAAAACTGCCAGCTTATTATTTTCTACCCGTTCCGCTATTGTTGTTGCACCCTCAATATTACCTCACAAGCATCTGGACAATCACAGGATTTCAATATCAACCTGTCGTTTTCTTCGGACTTTTGGGCGTTTATTTACTTTCAAAAAACACATTCTGGACGTTTTTAGGAGCCGTATTCGCTGTATTTTTTGATAGCTTTACGATGAGTAATGGCTTGTTTTATTGGATAGTGGGCATGGTAATTTTAGCACTGCAAGGACGCTATAAAATTTTAGCAATTTGGGTAGTTTTTACGATCTCCACTTTCACCTTATACTTTTATAAATTCAATAATCAAGCCAATGACCAAGGCTTTGATTACTTCTTCAAAAATCCGCACGAAAGTTTCTTTGGATTCTTTACGCACTTAGGGGGAAGCCTTGATTTTCAGACACTTAGTCCAATTTTATTGCGGTCAATCGT
>JAYUIP010000278.1:0-2767 GCA_043765945.1 Arcicella sp. | reverse complement strand
CTCGGGCAAAGGCAAGCAAAAAAAGCGGAATAAAACCAGCCCCAATTTGATAGAAAGACATACGGTGCATTGCCCATCTGCCCATGAATTCAGTACAGAAAGTAAAGGCAGTAAGCATTACCATTCCCGCCGTGAAAATAAAGGTATTTCTTAAACGATTATTTCTTGCAATATTCTGACTATCAGATAGATACGATATTTTTTCATGCTGATTTAAAGTTGCTAAAACAGAAATCATTGCCCCAATTTGGATAGAAATTAAGCCAAAGGCAAGCACCGCATGAGGAGGCGAAAATATCTTTACGTCCAACCCGTAAGTATTATGCCACCAGTCATCGAAGGGGGCAGAAGTAACCGCCGCAAAGCCTCCCCAGATGCAGAACATTCCGCCCAAAGAACTATAAAATATTCCCCAAAAATTCACCATTTTACCTTTCTCTAAGGTAGTTCCCCAAAAAGAGGTTTTCAGAACCTGATAGCCCGAAATAAGTCCTGCCAAAGCCGCACCCAAATAAATGGCATTGTGCGGGGCAGAGAAAAGTCCATCTCGCCCAATGGTCATGTGCCAAGAAATATCCCACAAAACGCCAATAATTACCAATGCCGAGCAAATTGACACGACATATAGCGGAATGGGAATGCCCAAAAGAAGCGTCTGGGGCGAAGATTTTGTTTTTTCGAGCGTTAAAGTCTGTTCCATCTTTTTTAGTTATGATTGAGTGAGGGAGTGATTGATTGAGTGTCCTTATCCAACACTCAATTACTCAATCACCAAATCACAAATAGTAATACAAATGCAATTTATCAAAAAAACGTTGCATCATTTCCATTTTGTGGATTGTTTTCCTAATCATTCTTAATAGTTTTGTAATTATTATTAGGGGTTAGGGGTTGGGTTATAGGGATTAGGGGCTATTGCGGTTTCAAATTTTAAATTAATTTCAATACTCTTTCTCAATTTTCAAATTATAAAATTTTCAAATTTAGCATGGCAACTTGGTATTTAAGTAAAATACGTTTTCAGCGTGAAGACGAAGCGGGTTCTTTAAAAACAATTAATGAGGCATATTTAGTGGATGCCGTTTCATACACCGAAGCAGAGGCGAGAATGTTTGAGATTGTGGCGAGCAATACGCCTGATTTTCAATTGACCAATCTTTCGAAAATGAAATTGAGTGAGGTGTTTTTTGAAGAAAATGGCTCTGAAATTTGGTATAAAGCGAAAGTTCAGTACATCAGTTTTGATGAAAAAACGCAGAAGGAAAAAAAGACTCCTCACATGATGTTAATTAATGCAGAGAATCCAAAAGACGTTTTTGAGGCTTTGACCAAGAATTTAGGTAATTTGGATGATTATCAAATCACGGACATCAACATCACCACGATTTTGGAAGTTTGTCCTTACGTTCCAGAAAATGAGATGTTGAAAAAGGGTAATTTCAGACCAGTAGCGGAGGTTTTGGCGGAACAGGAAGCTGTGGCTGAGGCATAATGTTTAATGGCACCGTTGCGGCGGACCGTGCAGATAACGCAGATGCTTCGCAACCGCAACGGCGGACCGTGCAGATTTAAAAGGATTTTCATTATCAAAGATAAAAGTTTATGAATTTATGAAGTAACATATTATAAACCATTTTATCTGCGAAAATCTGCGTTGCCAACGGCATCTGCGTTCCAACACATCACGCTACTTACTTTCCACCTGTCGAATCTGTACTGGTTGTGTTAAGGGAATCAAACCATTTTTATAAACGATTAATTGTCCTTGTTCCAACGTACAATAATTGATAAAACCTGTTCCAAGTCCCATGTGGGCTTCTTTCAAAATAAATCGAATTCTACGAGTCAAAGGATATTTTTTCAAAGCCAAATTATAACCAAAAGGCTGAAAATAATCATCTTTCATAGGATTTACCTTATTTGCGACCGATAATACATTTATGCTTCTGATGAAAGACAAAGATGTAGGATCATCACCATCACTTATCCAATTCACACCAATCACACCCATAGCATTGTTGTGTGTCTTGACATATTCAATAACTTCCTCATTGGATTTTACGGCAAAAAATGATACTTTCATCTTTCTATCAATCTTAAAAGTATCAATCAAAAAAGTTAAATTGCTTGAACTTGTTCCATCAAAGACCAACACAATTTCCTTCCCCGATTTGCCATAACTTTTTTTGGTTCCTCTCATCAAAGCTTCTAACTCTTGAGTTGTAATAGAAGTATCTTTGTTGGCTTTATTAGTAATTAATGCAATGCCATCACCCGCAAATTTGAAACTTTTATATCTAATATCATCTCGCTTAAAAACTGATTTCTCCTTTTCATCTAACTCTCTGGCAATCACCGCTATCCGAGCTTTGTCATTCAACATCATTGCCACCGCTTCGCCCTCATTTTTATAGATTAAATTTATCTTTGTATAAGGAAATGTCTTTTCAAAAGCTGACTTTTCAGCCTCAATAATCTGCTGAAACGATTCATCGACGGCAACAGTTATTTCACCTTTGGCAGGAGTGTCTAAATCTTTACCGTCCTTATCTTTACCCCCTCCACACGATGTTAATAAAACTGTTCCAGTGATAATTAGCATCAATTTTTTTATATTTTTCATGGCTTTATTAGCTTTTTACTTCGAGCAATCGGCTACATTTTATGTTGTCTCAAATTAATAATCTGTAAATTTAGTGTATCGGATACCTATTTAATTACTGATAATTTAATCACCAATAACTATTTACCCTTTTCTCCCATCATA